>NZ_JAKKFE010000022.1:0-62986 GCF_022230935.1 Micromonospora hortensis | reverse complement strand
GCCCCGCGCCCCGCGCCCCGCGCCCCGCGCCCCGCGCCCCGCGCCCCGCGCCCCGCGCCCCGCGCCAAGATCGTGCTCGAACCAGGATGTAGTGGCCTCATCGACCGCCGACACCACTACTTCGTGGTTCGAGCGCGATCTTGCGGGCTCGCCCCGAGGGGAGCCGTGGCGTCCTGAGACGCCCAGCAGGACGCAACTGCGTGCCTTGGCACGCCTGATCCACGCGATTGCTGCCTGTTCCGGGCTTCTGCCCTAGCAGATGCGGGCATTAGGGTGAGCGGGTGACGACCTACCGGATCGGGGAGGCGGCCGACCTGCTCGGCGTCAGCGCCGACACCATTCGCCGCTGGGTGGACGCCGGGCGCCTGACGGCCGCGCGCGACGAGCACGGCCACCGGGTCGTCGACGGCGTCGACCTGGCGGCGTTCGCTCGCGCTCAGGCCACCGACCCGGATGCGGGCGCCGAGTTCTCCTCGGCCCGCAACCGGTTGCGCGGCATCGTCGTCGACGTCCGTAAAGACACGGTGATGGCTCAGGTCGACATCCAGGCGGGCCCGTTCCGGGTCGTGTCGCTGATGAGCCGGGAGGCCGTCGACGAACTCGACCTGCGGGTCGGGTCGGTGGCCGTTGCGGTGATCAAGTCGACAACGGTCGTGGTGGAGCGGGCCGCGCCCGCCCCGGCGCGCGGACGGTCGGCCAGATGAAGGCGGAGACGAACGCGCGGGTGAACGCGCGGGTGAACGCGGAGGCGGTTGCGCGAATGAACGCGCGGACGGTCGCGCGGAGCAGGCGTACGGCGGTGGCTGTCCTGGTGGTGACCGGCCTGGCGGTGACCGGCTGCGGCTCGGGCGACGGCCGGGCAACCGGCAGCGGTGGGGACGGCCGGGTGACCGGCCCGGTGACCGTGTTCGCGGCCGCCTCGCTGACCGAGTCGTTCACCCGCATCGGGAAGGACTTCGAGGCCGCCAACCCGGGCAGCCGGGTGACCCTCAACGTCGCCGGCAGTTCCGCCCTGGCCAACCAGATCACCCAGGGCGCGCCGGCGGACGTGTTCGCCTCGGCCGCCCCGGCGAACATGACCCCTGTCGTCGAGGCCGGCGACGCCGACGGCACGCCGAGCGTCTTCGCCCGCAACCAGCTGGTGATCGCGGTGCCCCGGGGTAACCCGAAGGCAGTGGCCGGCCTGGCCGATCTGACCAGCCCGGGTGTGAAGGTGGCGCTCTGCGCCAGTCAGGTGCCCTGCGGCGCGGCGGCCCGCACCGCAGTGGACGCGGCCGGCGTCGCGCTGACGCCGGTCACCCTGGAACGAGACGTCAAGGGTGCGCTCGCCAAGGTGAAGCTCGGCGAGGTCGACGCGGCGCTGGTCTACCGCACGGACACGCGGGCGGCGAGCGCCGACGTGACGGGTGTGGAGTTTCCCGAGTCGGCGCGGGCGGTCAACGACTACCCGATCGTCGCGTTGAAGGACGCGCCGAATCCCAACGGGGCACGGGCCTTCGTCGCGTACGTCCGCTCGGCGCCGGCGCAGGCTGTCCTCGCCGAGGCGGGGTTCCAGGCGCCGTGAGGCAGGTCCACGACCACAACGCACCCCGCGATCGCCCGGCCACGCCTCGACGGCGGGGTCGAGTGCCGGCGGCCCTGCTGATCCCCGCCGGGCTGGGGTTGGTGTTCCTTGTCCTGCCGTTGGCGGGGCTGCTGATCCGGGCACCGTGGACGACCCTGCCGGAGCGGCTCACCGAGCCGGGCGCGTTGACCGCCCTGCGGCTGTCGGTGCAGACCGCCACCCTGGCCACCGCGTTCTGTCTGCTGCTCGGGGTGCCGCTCGCCTGGGTGCTGGCCCGGGTCGAGTTTCCCGGCCGTCGGCTGGTACGCGCGCTGGTCACCGTGCCGCTGGTGCTGCCGCCGGTGGTCGGTGGGGTGGCGCTGTTGCTGGTCTTCGGTCGGCGTGGCCTGGTCGGCGGCTGGCTCGACAGCACGTTCGGCATCACCCTGCCCTTCACCACCACGGGCGTCGTGCTGGCTGAGGCGTTCGTCGCCATGCCGTTCCTGGTGATCGCCGTGGAGGGTGCGCTACGCGCCGCCGACCACCGCTTCGAGGAGGCCGCGGCGACGTTGGGCGCCAGCCGGTGGACCACCTTCACCCACGTCACGCTGCCGCTGGTGGCGCCCGGTCTGGCCGCCGGGGCGGTGCTCTGCTGGGCGCGGGCGCTCGGCGAGTTCGGTGCCACCATCACCTTCGCCGGCAACTTCCCCGGTCGGACGCAGACCATGCCGCTCGCCGTCTACCTGGCGTTGGAGACGGATCTGGAGTCCGCGATCGTGCTCAGCCTGGTGCTGCTCGTCGTGTCGGTGGGCATCCTGGTGGCGCTGCGAGACCGCTGGATGACCACCGCGTGAGCGACCGACTTCTCGACGCGCGCCTCGTCGTCGACCGGGGCGTCTTCCGGCTCGACGTGCCGCTGCGGGTCGCGCCGGGCGAGGTGGTGGCGCTGCTCGGCCCGAACGGCGCCGGCAAGACCACAGCGCTGCGGGCGCTGGCCGGGCTGCATCCCCTCACCGATGGGCACGTCACCCTCGACGACGTCGACCTGGACCGCCCGGTGACCGGTGCCTGGGTGCCCACCGAACGCCGGTCGATCGGCGTGGTCTTTCAGGACTACCTGCTCTTCCCGCACCTCACCGCGGTGGACAACGTGGCCTTCGGGCCGCGCCGGCACGGCGTCCAGCGGCGGGCCGCCCGCGCCACGGCCCAGGAGTGGCTGGGCCGGGTGGGGCTTGACGCGCAGGCGCAGCGCAAGCCGCGGCAGCTCTCCGGCGGTCAGGCGCAACGGGTGGCGCTGGCGCGCGCGCTCGCCGTGGCACCGTCGCTGCTGCTGTTGGACGAGCCGCTCGCCGCGCTGGACGCCCGCACCCGGCTGGACACCCGCGCGGAGCTGCACCGGCACCTGTCCGCGCACGCGGGCGCGACGGTGCTGGTCACCCACGACCCGCTGGACGCGCTGGCGTTGGCCGACCGACTGGTCATCGTCGAGGGTGGCCGGGTCGTGCAGGAGGGCGACGGGCCGAGCGTCACCGCCCGCCCGCGCACTGACTACGTCGCCCGGCTGGTCGGGCTGAACCTGTACCGGGGTCGCGCCGACGGGCACGGGGTGCGGGTGTCGCCGGAGCTGACCCTCACTGTCGCCGACCGGTTGGACGGTGAGGCGTTCGTGGCGTTCCGCCCGGCCGCGGTGGCTCTGCACCCGGCCCCACCGGCGGGCAGCCCACGGAACACCTGGGCGGGCACAGTGGCCGGCGTCCAGCGTCACGGTGACAACGTGCGGGTGCAACTGGACGGCCCGATCGGGGTGGCCGCCGACGTCACGCCGGCCGCCGCCGCCCAGTTGCGGCTGATCCCCGGCCAGCGGGTCTGGGTGGCGGTCAAGGCGACCGAGACCCACGCGTACCCGGCCACCGGCTGACCCGACGACGACGGCCCGCGCGAACGCCGGCCCGCAGCGGAGCGCAGACCCACGCGGACGCCGACCCAGGCGGACGCCGACCCGCACGGACGCCGACCGGCTTGCCCGCCAGCGCGGACCCGTCAG
Source organism: Micromonospora hortensis (assembly GCF_022230935.1). Classification (NCBI taxonomy): domain Bacteria; kingdom Bacillati; phylum Actinomycetota; class Actinomycetes; order Micromonosporales; family Micromonosporaceae; genus Micromonospora; species Micromonospora hortensis. Next base: position 59,399 of record NZ_JAKKFE010000022.1, on the reverse strand, counting down.
CCGGCAGGATACGGCCGCACACCCGGCGCGGCACCCGCCTCAGCTGGTGCAGCCAACGCCACGCGGGCACCGCCAACGCCACGCGGGCACCGCCAACGCCACGCTGGTGCGGCCAACGCCGCACCGATGCGCACGCGAGTCAGCCGGCGAGCAGGTCGGCGTGTGCGGCGCGCAGCCGGGCCAGCGTCGGGTCGCTGCCCGGGACGACCCGGCTGTCCAGCTCGGCCCACACCTCGGCCAGCGCCGCGCGGACCGCGCCAAGCTCGGCGGCGTGCCGCTGTGTGCTGCGTCGGTGCTGCTCCTCGAGGCGGCGGGCCCAGCCGGCGGTGACCGTCGCGAGCCGGTCGGCGTCGGCGCGGGCCTGGGCGCCGCTGCGGGCGGCTGCGGCGGGGACGATCGCGGCGACCGGGCGGGGATCGCCGTCGCGGGTGACGACGGTGACCGCGTCGGTCAGCTCGGCCAGCGCGACGAGCTGGCTGAACCGGGTGCGCGCCTCACGCAGCGGCACGGAACGCGGCGGGTCGGAATGAGGGGTGAGCGCGGGGACGGCCATGGATGCATGGTGCCGCGCGGGTATGACAACTATTCGCTGTCGTCAGTGGACGGTGCGTGGCGGGCGGTCCACTCGTCGGCCAGCACCGACCAGACCTCAATGTCGATCCGGCCGTGCGGACCCGGGCTGACCTGGCGCAGCGTGCCGTCGAGGCGCAGGCCGAGCCGGTCGGCGAGGGCCTTGCTGCGGGTGTTGTCGGCGGTGGTACGCCACTCCACCCGCTGGATGCCGCGCTCGCGCACCGCCCAGTCGACGATCCGGCGCACCGCCGGGGCGACCAGGCCCCTGCCCTGCGCCGCCGGCTCCACCCAGCAACCGACCTCGCACACGCCCCGGGTCACGTCGAACGACACGAACATGACCCCGCCGACGAGCGTGCCCCGCCACCACAGCCCCCAGATGCCACCGCTGTCGCCGGCCCAGAGGTCGGCGTACCGCTGCAACACCGCACGGGCCGACGGCAGGTCGGTGGCGACGAAGGACGGTGACACCCAGGGCTTGATGTGCTCACGGGCCCGGTCGAGGTGGGCGAGAAACTCCTCGGCCCGCCACGGGTTCAGCGGACGCAGCTCGATGTCCTCGGTCAGCGGCAGGGCGAACACCGGGCCTCCACTCAATGCGCTTCTCACGTCCGTAGGAGGCTCGCACAGGCACCCCGGTCGAGGCACGACCGCCCTCCGCGCTCACTGCGGCAGGTGGGTCCGCAGCGCGGCGAACTGGGCCACCGTCAGGTATGAGGGGTTGGCGGCCTGCGGCTGACGGAACACCTCCAGGGCGGCGAGCCGGTCATCGGCGCGCAACAGCCGCCGGGGCACCCGGTTCCGTTCGGCGAGGATGGGCAGATCCAGCGGCACCGACCACTGCTGTCCCGGTGCGCCTGGCTCGGCCGCCCCGGTGACCCGCCCGACGCCCCACACCCCGTACGGCAGTCGGCCCCGGCTGCCGCTGGCCCAGAACACCACCGGCTGCCCGGCGCACATCAACCGCGCCCGGTAGCCGGGACGTACGCACCAGCTCGTCACCAGTGGCTCACTGGCGAACCGGGCGCTGAGGTCGACCAGGTCCGCGTTGCCCTTGATCAACCAGGCGCCCAGGTCGTCGAGGCGCACCCGTGGCTCGGTCATCGTGTACCTCTTGCCCGGCTGACGGCAGCGTCAATCAGATGATCATGTGGGTCCAGTAGCTGAGCCAGAGCACGAACAGCACGCCCTGCACCACTGCGAGCGCTGCGGTCAGCCACACGTCGACGCTGGTGTGGCGGGCCCAGCGGGCCAGCACCAGCGCCACCGGAAAAGCGGCTAGCAGATAGCGCAGGAGGCTCTTGTACACCGGTGGGCCCATCGACAGCGGCACCAGCACCATGAGGACGCCGTACACCAGGTAGGCCAGCTCCCGGCGGCGGAACCCGGCGACCAGCACGGCGAGGACAGCCACCGCGAACCACGCCCGCGCGCCGTCGCGCGGCTCCCCGGTCAACCCGTCGAGCAGCACCGGAACGGGGTTCTGCACCTCGATGCCCCAACCGGTCTCCTGGGCGTGCTGGTAGGCGAACCAGTCCCCGCCCCGCCAGCGGCAGTACGCCATGAAGGTGAACCACCCGGCGGGGAGCAGCAGCAACGGCCAGCCGATCCGGACGTAGCCGAGCAGGGCGCGTGGCCGGAGCCGCCAGTCGTGCTGCCGCAGCAGCACCAGGGCCAGCGGTAGCGCCACGAGCAGGCCGACGGAGCGACTCATCGCCAGGAAGTAGCCGATCACGCCGACCAGCAGCCACCGGTGTCGCTCGGCGTAGTAGAAGGTGGCCAGCGCGAGGCAGACGAAGAGCGACTCGGTCAGCGCGGCCTGGAACAGGAACGCGGTAGGCAGCAGCAGCAGGTACCGGGTGAACCGGCGGGCGGCGTACGCGTCGCCGAGGAGCAGCTCCGCCAGCCGGTAGCCGTACCAGAGCGCCAGCAGGAACGCCACGTTGCTGATCACCAACAGGGCCAGTGCGTTGTCGCCGCCGAGGACCGTCCCGAGGGGCCGGGCCAGGAACGGGTACAACAGCGGGAATCCGAAGTCTCGCCACGGCCCGCTCAGGGGCAGCTCGCTCAGCCGCAGGTAGAGCAGCGAGTCCCAGGCGAACCAGAAGGAGATCCACCGGTGCCCGGAGATCTCCCGCTGCTGCGCCCACATCAACGCCTCGTCCGGCGGCGGGGCCCCGGGGACGCCGTCCCAGGCGTGAAGGACCAGGAGGCCGACCAGGGTGAGCAGCAGCTTCGCGCCGAGGAACAGGCCGATGACGTACGGCCAGGGCGCCGGCACCCGGCGGGCCAGGCGTGCTCCACCGCGACCGGCCGCGACCGCCCGCACGGCAAGCGCCGCCGCGCCGCTGCGCCACCGGTCCATCCGCCCCACTTCCCCGCTCCCCCGGTCCGCCGGCCGCGCGGGGAAGTCGCTCTTCTCGTGGTACGCCGCAGCGCTCCCCGCCGAAGCGAGGACCAATTACCACCAAGTGTGACATTCTGCCCAGAGCGGGTGGACGCCGCGCCTCAACCATGGCGGTGAGCAGGGAGCGCGTCAGCATGAGCGAGCAGAACGGCACTGTGGTCATCGGTGCGGGGCCGGCCGGGCTCACCGCGGCGTACGAGTTGCTCCGGCACGGCCGGTCGGTGCAGGTGTTCGAGGCCGACGAGGTGGTCGGCGGGATCAGTCGGACGGTGGAGCGCGACGGGTGGCGGTTCGACATCGGCGGGCACCGGTTCTTCACCAAGGTGCCCCGGGTGGAGGCGTTCTGGCACGAGATCCTGCCGGACGAGGACTTCCTGACCCGGCCCCGGATGAGCCGCATCTTCTACCGGGGCGCCCTGTTCAACTACCCGCTCAGCGCCGTGAACGCGCTGCGCAACCTGGGTCTGCCGGAGGCCGTCCGCTGCCTTGGCTCGTACGCCCGCGCCCGACTGCGGCCGCCACGGGACCAGTCACACTTCGAGGGCTGGGTGTCGGCCCGGTTCGGCTGGCGGCTGTACTCGATCTTCTTCAAGACGTACACCGAGAAGGTCTGGGGCATGCCGGCGGACCGGTTGCAGGCCGACTGGGCGGCGCAGCGGATCAAGAACCTGTCGCTGGCCACGGCGATCCGCAACGCGCTGTTGCCCCGGCGTCGGCGCACCGATGTGACCAGCCTGATCGAGGAGTTCCAGTACCCGAAGTACGGGCCCGGGATGATGTGGGAGCGCTGCGCCGAGCAGGTCCGCGAGCGGGGCGGGCAGGTGTCCACCGGCAGTTGGGTCACCGCCGTGCACCGCGACCCGGCCCGCCGGCGGGCGATCAGCGTGACGGTCAACGGCGCGGGCGGGCAGCGTACCGAAGCAGCCGACCACGTGATCTCCTCCATGCCGATCTCGGAGCTGGTGACCGCGCTGCACCCGCCCGCGCCGCCGGAGGTGCTGGCCTGCGCGGCCGACCTGCGCTACCGCGACTTCCTGACGGTCGCCCTGGTCGTGCCGGCGGAGTTCTCGTTCCCTGACAACTGGATCTACGTGCACGACCCGGGGGTACGGGTGGGCCGGATCCAGAACTTCGGCTCCTGGTCGCCGTACCTCGTCAAGGACGGCCGCACCTGCCTGGGCCTGGAGTACTTCGTGTTCGAGGACGACGAGATGTGGCGTACCCCGGATGCCGACCTGGTGGCCCTCGCCACCGCGGAGCTGGAGCGGTTGGGGTTGGTTCGACAGGGCGTGGTGGAGGCCGGCTACGTCGTGCGCATGCCCAAGGCCTACCCGGTGTACGACGAGCGCTACCAGCACAACGTGGACGTGATCCGGGCCTGGCTGACCGAGGCGGTGCCGAACGTGCACCCGGTGGGTCGCAACGGCATGCACCGCTACAACAACCAGGACCATTCGATGCTGACCGCGATGCTCACCGCCGAGAACATCGCCACCGGGAGTACGCACGACGTCTGGTCGGTCAACGTGGAGCAGGATTACCACGAGGAATCCTCTGGCGGTGACAGCCGGCGGGGCACCGGCCGGGACGCGCCGGTGGTGCCCAGCCGAATCATCGCGGCGCCGATCACCCTGCCGGAGGGGTCGGACGACCGAGCCCCTGTCGCAGCTCCCCCGTCTCACGCCTGAAGCTGAGCACGCTCTGGCGGCACGGGCGGGTGCTCACCGCGGCAGGTGCGTGCAGTGGGCCACCGTGGCGTCGTCCGGGCTGTGCGCCTCCGCGCCACCGGTGGTCTGCGCCTCGGCCTGCCGGACGCGGGCGATGACGCCGGTCGGCCCGCTGGCCCGAAGCAGGTCCAGCATGCCCGGCCAGTCGGTCCGACCGTACGGGCTGACGATGCGGCTGGCACCGTTGCTGAGCAATGCGACACCGTTCAGGTCGGCGAGGGACCGGCTGCCGGTCACCGCTTCCCGCGCCGCGCGCGGGTCATCCTTGGCTATCCAGTAGCCGCCCGGCTGGTTTCGGCGGGCACGCAGCGCGGTGACGCAGGAGGCTCGCACCCGGTCGTACTCCGGCGTTCCCCGGGCAATGCCGGCCAGCGGCGCCGAGCACTCCCGCCGGGCGGTCATCTCGCGCTCATCGGTGATCACCAGCGGGCCGTCGTCGGCCTGGTCGATGACGAGGAAGGAGTCCGCGAGCAGGAGCCAGTCCAAGCGGTCCTGGTGGGCGCGGACCATCGCGACGGTGGCCTGCGGGCTGCTGGGGTCCGCGATGTCGCAGGTGTCGCCGTGCTCGGCGGCGATCTCGCCGATCGCGGTGCCGAGGATCGCGGCGAGCTGTCGCCCGTCGCCGAGCGACAGGTGGCCGAGCAGCGCGCCGCCGAGGCGGTGCGTGTACCAGGCGACGCCGTGGGAGCAGAGCGATTCGGCGCCCGGAATGCCGGCGCCGTCGAGCAGAACGACAGCGTCGGGAACCGCACCGACGAAGTCCTCATTCGGCCGATCGGCACTGCCGGCGCTCGTCGCCAGGCTGACGTCCACTCGTGGGCTCCTGTCTGGACTGGTGAGCCGCTGGCCGCAGCGCACGGATCAGGTCGAGCGTCGGCGGGTGACGCCGTCCAGGATGGTGGTCAGGTTGTGGTGGAAGGTCTCCTCGGCGTCGAGGTGAGCGCCGTCGATGACGAGCCGGGCCACTGTGGGGTACCTGCCGGTTGTCAACATGCGCGTCAGGTAGGGGCCGAGGCTGGCCTGGAAGGCGGCTTCGTCGGTGCCGGTGGAGCGTGCGGTGCGTCGTTCGGTGACCTCTCTGCGGACCGATCCGATGATGACGGCGTTGAGGGCGCCCACGGCCCGCTGGAGATCGTCGATGTCAACCACGCCGGGGGCCGCGCTGAGCGCCGCGGCGGTCGCTTCGCCCACGGCGAGCGCGTGCGGCCCCAGGTGCGGCCGTCCGCCGAGCACGTCGGAGAACCACTCATGCTCAAGGGCGGCAGCGCGGGTCGCGTGGGCGATCGCCAGAACCGTGTCGCGCCACCCGGAGCGCTCGCCCACCTCGGCGATCCGGGAATAGACGACGTCGACCATGAGATCGAGGAGCTCCGACTTGTTGATCACGTAGTCGTAGAGCCGCATCGGACCGACTCCGAGCTCTTTAGCGATCTTGCGCAGTGACAGCCCGTCGAGGCCGTGCGCGTCGGCAAGCCGGATCGCCGTAGCGGCGATCCGCTCGCGGCTCAACGGCACCGGCACCGCCCGAGGCTGAGGTTCGGGCCGCTCCCAGACGGGCAGCGGCTCGTTACCGTACGGTGTATCCACCAATACAGTGTACGGTAGCGCCGTGAGAACGCGAATTGCGATCGCCGGTGGCGGACTCGGCGGGTTGACGCTGGCTCGGATCCTGCACCGACACGGCATCGACGCCGTGGTGTACGACCGGGAAGCAAGCCGATCCGCCCGGCCTCAGGGCGGCGCCCTCGATCTGCACCCGGAGTCCGGGCAACTGGCCCTGGCCGAGGCGGGTCTCGCCGGCCGGTTCCGGTCGGAGGCGCGGCCCGATGGCGAGGAACACCGCATCCTCGACCCGACCGGACGCACCCTGGTGCACCACGAACCGCAACCCGGCTCGTTCTCCGGACGTCCCGAGATCGACCGGAGCGCACTTCGTGATCTCCTACTCGACTCCCTTCCCGGCGACACGGTCGCCTGGCGGCACCGGCTCGTCGCGGCGACCCCCCGACCCGACGAGGGCTGGGAACTGACATTCCACGACGGCCACCGAGCCAGCTGCGACATCCTCATCGGCGCGGACGGCGCGCGATCGGTCGTCCGGCCACTGCTGACCGACGTCGAACTGTCCTACGTGGCAACGCTCGTGGAGCTGAACGTCGACGACGTCGACAGACGTCATCCCGATCTCGCCGAACTGGTCGGCCCCGGGAACCTGTGGTGCGTCGGGGTGAACCAGATTCTGGCAGCGCAACGTCTCGGCGACGGCAACCTCCGGGTCGGGATCTCGCTGCGCGAAAAGGACCGGCCCCTGGATACGTATCGCACCAAGGAGGCACTGCTGGACCTGTTCGCTGGCTGGAACCCCCGACTCACCGCACTCGTCAAGGCCGCCGAGAGCGCGCCGACGCCACGCGTGATCGAGGCGATGCCCATCGGTACGCGCTGGACCAGCCGGCCGGACGTCACCCTCATCGGCGACGCCGCGCACCTCATGCCGCCGGTCGGCGAGGGAGCGAACCAGGCCATGCTCGACGCCGCAGAACTCGCCAGCCGGCTCGCTGCCCACCCCGCCGACCCGAATTCGGCGATTCGGACGTACGAGGAGTCGATGTTCAGCAGGATTCAGCCGATCGCCGAGATGTCCGCACGAGTCCAGGCGATGATGCTGTCCCCTACCGCGGCGGAGGACATCGTCCGCTTCTTCACCCGGCCGGCGGAGCCCGCACGCACAGAATGACATCTGGCGCCGTCGACGCGGCTGGCGATAATCGTTTCATGACGACGGATGTGCACAGTGAGTCCGGTCTCCGGAAGGCCACCCTGACAGATCAGGACCTGGTGGAAACCTCGTGGGATTACTGCCGAATTCACGCGCTCGCCGTCACCCACGACGAGGGTCCGCTCGAAGATCCGACAGGGGACTATCGCGAGGACGACGACCTCGATCCCACCGCACCGTCGGCCTTGACGTTGCATCTCGACCTCGACTACATCGTGCGCCGGATCGATCCGGGCCCGATGCGGCAAGTCCACTTCTGGGTAGCACCGGCCACGCTGATCTTCCACAATGTTTGGGACATCGTCGGCGGCTTGCACTCCATCTGCCTGCCGTTCGAGTTGAAGAACCTGCGCCAGGAGGCCCCCGCACAGTCAGGGGAGCCCTGCTGGCACCTGGAGGGGCGCGACCTGGACCTGAGGTTCCAGGCGTCGGGCTACACCCTCTACCTGCGCCAACCCCCGCGTTACGGCAATCGAGTGCTCCGGATGGCCGAACGGGGCGGCATCAGCTTCGACCCGAAGCCGTTTGCCTGACCCAGGAACGGCCCAGCCCGTGGCTCAACGCCCGACGCCCTGGCGGCGACACCCCGACGGCGACCGACGTGTCTTCGACCGGCTCCTGGCCTCAGATCCTGACGCGTAAGACGTGACCGTGCGCCCAGTGCGGCTCGGGCATCTCGGCACGACCGGTCAGGGCTTGCGGGCCACCGCGCCATAGATGGAGGCGTCGGCCAGGGGCGGACGCTGCTCCGGTGGCACCTGCGGCCGCCACTGGGTGACCGGGGCGATGCCCGGTTCGGCCAGCTCCAGACCGGTGAAGAAGCGGGCGAACTCGGCGCGGTCGCGGGAGACGGCATCCTGCTTCATCCGGCCCGCGGCGAACTCGGCCTCCATCCGCCTGACGATCTCGGCGGGGAGGTGGTCGGTGGTGAAGTGGGTCAGCGCCAGCCAGCTGCCCGACGGCAGCGCGTCGAGCAGGCGGGCGACGCGCTCGTGTGGGCGGTCGTCGTCGGTGAGGAAGTGCGTCACGGCGATCAGCACCAGCGCCACCGGTTGGGACAGGTCAAGGGTGGCGTGCAGTTGCGGGTCGGCGAGGATCTTCTCCGGGTCGCGGAGGTCGGCGTCCAGGTAGGCGGTGGCGCCGGCCGGGTCGCTGGTCAGCAGCGCCCGGGCGTGGACCAGCACCATCGGGTCGTTGTCGACGTAGACCACCCGGGAGTCGGGGGCCACCGACTGGGCCACCTCGTGCGTGTTGTCGGCGCTCGGGATGCCGGTGCCGATGTCGAGGAACTGCCGAACGCCGACCTCCTCGGCGAGGAAGCGGACCGCCCGGCCGAGGAAGGCCCGGTTCTCCCGGGCGAGCGTGCGTACCCCTGGATAGACGGCCGCGATCTGGTCGCCGGACTCCCGGTCGACGGCGAAGTTGTCCTTGCCGCCGAGCCAGTAGTTGTAGCGGCGAGCCGGATGCACAGTCGTGGTGTCGATCCGGTCGGCACCACGGCCCTCGGGCAATTCCGACGTGGACGGCACCGTCACGAGACCTCCCCAGGTCGACGGGACACGCCGCATCCACACAGTCACCGGGCGCATCCAGAGGACATCTTAAGCCGTACCCATGGGCCTGCGGGGCCCGCCGACGCGCGGACGCCGCCGGAGCGGGAAACCGCTTACCAGGAGGCTATTGACGCTCATCACTGGCTGTCAGTACCGTGATGCGGGCAGCGAGAAAGCGCTTTCCGACCCCTCACCGTCCGACAGGGAGCGCCCCCATGCCCCGACACCTCCGTGCGTTCTGCCTGATCCTGCTCGCCATCGCCACAGTGGTGAGCACCACCACCGCCCTGCCCGCCGAGGCCGCCCCGCGCTTCCGGGTGCTGGTCTTCTCCAAGATCACCAACTTCTACCACGACTCGATCCCGGCCGGCATCGCCGCGATCCAGCAGCTCGGCGCCGCCCACAACTTCGAGGTCGTCGCCACCACCGACGCGGCTGCCTTCACCGACGCCAACCTCGCCACCTTCGACGCTCTCGTCTTCAACAACACCAACAGCCTTCCGACCTCGGGTGACCTGCTCAACGCCAGCCAGCGGGCCGCGTTGCAGACGTTCATCCGCAACGGCGGTGGTTGGGCCGGCCTGCACGCCGCCTCGGCCAGCGAACGCGACTGGCAGTGGTACGAGGGGCTGGTCGGCACGATCTTCGACTACCACCCCGACTTCTCGTCCACCGGCGGCACCTTCCCCGGCCGGGTCAAGGTGCTCGACCGGGCGCACCCCTCGACGCGCAACCTGCCGGAACTCTGGGAGCAGAGCGAGGAGTGGTACAACTGGCGGACCAACCCGACCGGCAACGTGCACACCCTCGCCCAGATCAAGGTGCGCGACGGGATCAACGGCCTGGACGAGGGCGTCGACCACGCGTACTCCTGGTGTCAGCGCTACGACGGCGGCCGGTCCTGGTTCACCGCCGGAGGGCACGCCAGCTCCCAGTTCAGCACCCCGACCTTCCTGGAACACCTGCGCTACGGCATCGAGTGGGCGGCCGGCGCGGTCGCCGGTGACTGCTCGGCCACCAAGACCAGCAACTTCGAACGGGTGGGGCTGGTCACCGAGAACCTGGCCGACCCCTTCGAGTTGGCCGTCGCCCCGGACCGGAAGGTCTACTACATCCAGCGCACCGGCGCGCTGAAGGTGGTCAACTCCGACACCCTCCAGGTCACCACGCTGCTGGACTTCGCCTACACCTCGGCGATGACCGACCAGTCCGACGGGCTACTCGGGATGACCCTGGACCGCAACTTCGCCAGCAACGGCTGGATCTACCTGCTCTGGTCGGACAAGACCCTCAAACAGCTCAACCTGTCCCGGTTCACCGTCGCCAACAACAGCGTCGCGCTCTCCTCGGAGAAACGCCTGCTGACCATCCCCACCTATCGGGGCGAGGGCCGGGCCAACTCGCACATGGGCGGGTCGTTGGCCATGGACGCGGCCGGACGGCTCTACGCGGCGATCGGCGACAACACCGACCCGTTCGCCTCCAGCGGCTACACCCCCGTCGACGAACGCGCCGGCCGCGCCGCCTGGGACGCCCAGGGCACCGCCGGCAACACCAACGACCTACGCGGCAAGATCCTGCGGATCACCCCACAATCCGACGGTACGTACACGGTGCCGAGCGGCAACCTCTTTCCCGCCGGCACCGCGAGGACCCGGCCGGAGATCTACGCGATGGGCATGCGCAACCCGTTCCGGATCACCATCGAACCGCAGACCAACGCGGTGCTGGTGGCCGACTACGGTCCCGACGCCCGCGCCGCCGACCCCAACCGCGGTCCGGAGGGGACCGTCGAGTTCAACCGGCTCACCAGCGCCGGCAACTTCGGATGGCCCTACTGCGTGGGCAACAACATTCCCTTCAACGACTACAACTTCGCCACCAACACCTCGGGGGCGAAGTTCACCTGCGCCGCGCCGGTGAACAACTCACCCAACAACACCGGCCTGACCACCCTGCCGGCGGCGAAGTCCGCGCTGGTCTGGTACGCGTACTCCGCCTCCACCCAGTTCCCCGAGCTGGGCACCGGCGGTGGCGGGCCGATGAGCGGCCCGGTCTACGACTACGACCCGGCCAACACCCGCACCACGAAGTTCCCCGAGTACTTCGAGGGCAAGTGGATCACCTATGAGCTGACCCGCAGGTGGTTCAAGACGCTGTCGATCCACAAGACGGCGCAGAGCTTCAGCAACGCGCGCTTCGGCCCGACCGCCGTGGGTGACCTCCAGTCGATCAACGGAATCTTCGGCACCATGAGCTGGATCCAGCCCTTCGAGGCGGAGTTCGGCCCGGACGGTTCGCTCTACGTCATCGACTTCGGCGAGGGCACCGGCAGTGGTCGCGGCGGCAGCAACGCCGGCGCGGGCATCTACCGGATCGACTACGTCGCCAACGGGCGGCCACCGACCGCGAAGATCGCCGCCACCCCCGACACCGGACGTACGCCGCTCGCTGTGACGTTCTCCTCGGTCGGGTCGTCCGCCGGTGACGGGTCGGCGCTCAGCTACGCCTGGGACTTCACAAACGACGGCAGCACCGACTCCACCGCCGCCAACCCGAGCCACACCTACTCGACGGCCGGGAAGCACACCGCCCGGCTGACAGTGCGCAACAGCGGCAACGGGTTGACCGCCACAGCGGTCACCGACGTGGTGGTCGGCAACACCCGACCGACGGTGACCATCACAGTGCCCGACGGCGGGTTCTTCGACTTCGGCGACAAGATCCCGTACACGGTGACGGTCACCGACCCGGAGGAGACGACCATCGACTGCGCCAAGGTGACAGTGCAGACGCAGCTCGGCCACGACTCGCACGCCCACCCGCTGGACGTCTACACCGGTTGCTCGGGCCTACTCGCCACCGAGGCCGACGCCGGTGACGGCCACGGACCGGGGCAGAACCTCTACACCCTGATCACCGCGCAGTACACCGACGGTGGCGCGACCGGCGGCGTACCGGCGCTGACCGGCTCGACCCGCGTGCAGTTGCAGCCCAAGAGCAAGGAGGCCGAGCACTTCAGCGCCCAGTCCGGCGTCACTGTCAACGACCGGGCCACCGCCCGCGCCGGCAAGCGGCTCGGCGAGGTCGACCACAACGACTGGGTGGCGTTCGGGCCGGCGGACCTGCGCAACGTCGGCTCGGTGACGCTCGGGGTGACCAATGGCGGGCTCGGCGGCGCCATCGAACTGCGCACCGGCTCGCCCACCGGCACGCTGATCGGCACGGCCACCATCGGCTCCACCGGCGGGTGGGACAACCTGGTCTCCCCCACCGTCACGCTGACCAACAAGCCCACCGGCACTACCACGCTGTACGCGAAGTTCGTCAACGCCGCCCAGGTCAATGGCACCCCGGACCTGCTCGCCCTGGACTGGCTGCGGTTCAACGGCGCCGGCGTCAAACAGGAGCCGGGCGGGACGTTGTCCCTGGCCGCCAACCCGACCGGCGGCGCCGCGCCGCTGACCACCACGCTCACCGCCACGGCGACGGCACCGTCCGGGCAGAGCATCACCGACTACGCGTGGGACTTCGGCGACAACAGCGCCATCACACACGGGGCGACGCTACGGTCGACGGCCCACAGCTACCCCCGCAAGGGGACCTACACCGCCCGGGTGACGGTCACCTACACCAGCGGGGAGACCCGCTCACTCAACCTGACCATCACGGTCACCTGACCCCGGTCGCCGGCGGGCGGGAGCGTCCCGCCCGCCGGCGCTACCACGCCAATCGCCCAGACCCCGGAGTTCCTCGGCGCCGTCATCAGCCGCCGACGAGCGCGTCACCTCGCCGCGGCAGATGCGTGCGCAGGGCGTGGGGCGCGAATCAGGGTCGGGCTGCGCCCTCGATGGAGGCGCTTGTTTGGGGACGGAGTGCGGTCAGGAGGCTGTCGAGTTGACCCCAGGCCCGCGCGCTCGCGATGGGGTCGATGTAATCTCTGGACTCGATGATGAGCCCATTGCGGATACGCATCACGAAGACGCAGGGCACAGTGAACGCCTCACCTGTCTCGGCTACCCGCCCCTGATAGGCGAACTCGGCGACGATCACCTCCGGGTCCGCAGTCTCATGAATCGTCACGTCGACTGGCTTACGGACCAGCGTCCGGGTGACGGGAGGCGGCGCGGTGAAATGCTCGTGCAGTTCGTTGCGGCTACGCAGCGACGGCGGGTTGAGCGGGTGGAACGGATGTGTGACAAGGGTCTGTTCGGCGTACAGGTCGGCCAAGTCCTCGTACGGACCGTCGCAGACTCCGTTCACCAGTCGGAGGAACGTCTCGCGTGGGCTGCTCATGGCGGGCTTCCTACGAAATCGGTAGACGTCACCTGGGCCACGCCGAGGACTACCTCCGGGGTGGCCGGGGCCCCATCGACGGCACCCTACTGACCTGAACCTCGATGTGACTGTCCCGAAGCGCATTCGTCGTCCGTACCCGGTGCATCCTCATCGACAGAGGTGCGTGTCATACCCGTGTGTGAGGCTTCGGGGCATGGCGACATTCGTTCTGATCCACGGCGGCGGGGGCAGCGCCTGGGACTGGCATCTCCTTGTCCCCGAGCTGACCAGCCGCGGCCACGACGTGGTCGTACCGGAGCTGCCGATCGAGGACAGATCCGCGGGGTTCACCGAGTTCTGCCAGACGGTCGTCGACGCGATCGGCGACCGGAGCGATCTCGTGGTCGTCGGGCACTCGTACGGTGCGTTCACCGCGCCGCTCATCGCCGACAAGCTGCCGGTGCGGCTGCTCGTCCTTCTCACACCGATGGTCCCCAAGCCCGGTGAAAGGCCCGGTGACTGGTGGGCCAACACCGGTTACCGCAGCGCCGAAGGGCTCAGTGAGGAGCAGCAGTTCTACAACGGTGTCCCGGCCGAGATCATCGCGGAGGCAGCATCACACAGCCGGGACCAGGTCAGCGCCGAGGGCGACGAGCCGTGGCCCCTGGACGCCTGGCCAGACGTACCGACGACGGTGCTCCTCGCCCGCGAGGACCGGTTCTTCCCGGCCGACTTCCAGCGCCGGGTTGCCGCTGAGCGCCTCGGCGTCGTCCCGGACGAGATCGACGGAGGGCACTGCGTGCCGCTCAGCCACCCGAAGCAGCTCGCCGACCGTCTCACCGCGTACCCGCTGCCCTGAGGTCGTGACCACGGCGTCACCGTCGGTGGGGCGGTGCACGTCGGCACCGCCCCACGCTCGGTTGAACGGTTACTGCCAGGAACTCTGTTGGGTGTAGACGAGGTTGCCGGGGACCACGGTGCCGTTGGTGCGGTACTCGGTGTACGCCCAGAAGTCACCCTCGGCCAGCGGCTTGTTGGGCTTCAGCGTGAAGCTGAAGCCCTGACCGCGCTCCGAGGTGGAGGGCAGCGTGAGGGTGGCACCCGAATACGTGGCGTTTCGGCCGATGATGGCGTGGCCCAGCTCGAAGTCGACGACGGGACCACCGGGGTACTGTGCGAACACGTACGCGGTGTAGCGCCCCGGCTCGGGCAGGAACTTGTACGCCTGCTCGGCGCTGGTCCAGAACCTGTCACTGCTGTAGACGAGGGTGTCGCCCTTGTACAGGTAGAGATCAAGGTTCGTGTTCGGATCGGCGGTGTTGGCCTCGACGACAATGCCGGCGGTGTTCGCCGGCACGGTGAAGTCGACAGTCTTCACTCCGGTGGCGCTCGGGTCGAACACGCCCCCGTAGACGCCGGCCGGCATCGAGTACGACGTGCGCCGCATCGGGGTGTAACCGGTGCTGCGACCGACGAGCGGGCCGGTGAAGCCCGGCTGGACCATGCCGAAGGCGCCGTTGGCCATCCGGGCGAACTCCTCGCCGTCGTCCGCGTACGGCCGGGCCGAGATGCCCCACGGACGGGCGGCGACCGGGATCCGGGCGCTGTGCGCCTTACCCTGCCAGGTGATCGACCCGGTCACGTACCGGTCCCAGGGCGCGCTGCCCCGACGCAGCGTGATGGTGACCGTCGCGGACGTGCCGGGCGCCAGGGTCACCGATGCCGGCGACACGGTGACCTTCATGCCGGGCAGACCGGACACCGACGAACGGTAGGTCTCCCGCACCTTACCCACGTTGGTGAGGGTGCGGGTGAGGGTCACCGGGCGGGTCCCGTCGTACTCGCGCAACGAGATGGCCGGCAGGTTGAGGGCCTTGCCGTCGGGTTCGGTCGTCTCGCTGAACTCGATCAGCTCCGCCGCCGTGGGCTCGATGACCAGTCCCGGGTCGGTGGCCCGGGGCAGGTTGATGAAGCCGCTGCCCTGGTCGAGGGGGTTGCTGGTGCCGACGGTGTCGGTGGCGGTGGTGCGCAGCGCGGAGGCGACCGCGCCGGGTGACCAGTCCGGGTGCGTGGCGCGCAGGATCGCCGCCGCCCCGGCCACGTACGGCGAGGCCATCGAGGTGCCGGAGTACGCGTCGTACTGTCGCCCGAAGTTGCCCGCTGGTGAGACCGCGGCGATGATGTTCGACCCGGGGGCGACCAGGTCGGGCTTGAAGACGCCGAGGGTCACCTTGTCCGGGCCGGTGGAGGAGAAGTCGGCCACGCTCGGTATGCCCGGGACGCTGGAGCCGTCACCGCCGGTGCGCAACGACACGGTGGCGTCGGTGGGGTGGCGCATCAGGTAGTTGAACAGCGTGCCGGCCTGCTTCTCGGTCGGCAGGTAGACCACCGGGAAGTTGAAGATGGAGTTGATCCGGTAGTTGCCGACCGGGTCGAACACCATCATCGCCGCCCCGCCCTTGGCCTTGATCTCGGCGGCGGAGCCGAACATGTCGGACAGCGCGCAGGCGACCACCTTGCCCTTGATCTTGGCGGGGTCCAGGCTGCCGGGCTCGCAGTAGACCGCGCCCAGATCCGGCGAGCCGGCCTGATCGCCGAAGACCAGCGGCCGTGCGCCGCCGCCGGGCAGGGCGTCCAGCGAACCGCCGACCAGCTTCGTGCCGTCGCCCAGCTTGGCGGTGGCCTCGTCGAGCTTGGTCACCGCCGCGCCGACAGTGGTCACCCAGGGTGCCGCGTTGCTGATGGCCCCACTCACGATGCCGGTGTTGCCGGCCGACGCCGCGACGAAGACCCCGGCCAGCGAGGCGTTGAGGAACGCCATGCCGATGGGGGTGTTGGCCTCCCAGTCGCCGAGCTGCGAGCCGATCGAGAAGTTCAGCACCTGCACGCCGTCGGCGACGGCCGCGTCGATGCCGGCGATGATGTCGGCGTCGTAGCCCATGCCACCCCAGAGCACCTTGTAGACGGCGATCTGAGCATCCGGCGCCACCCCGGAGACGGGACCGAAGCGGCGACCGTCGATCGTGACGTTCGAGATCGGCAGGCCGGCCGCCGTGGAGGCGGTGTGGGTGCCGTGCCCGGACGCGTCGCGGGGGGACAGGAACTCGCCCTCGGGCACCGAACCACCGCCGGCGAGCCACGAGTCGGCGAAGTACCGGGCACCCACGATCTTGCCGTTGCAGTGCTCGGCCACGAAGGCCACACCGGTCTGGCAGGTGCCGTGCCAGTTCGCGGGAGCGGGCATCTTCTTGGCGAACGACGCGCTCTCCGGCCAGATGCCGGTGTCCAGGACGCCGATCACCATGCCCGCGCCCGTGCCGGGGCCGGGCTTGGCCGGCCGGCCGGAGCGGTCCGTCGGCGCCGACTGGTCCGCGTCACTCGAGGTGGCGGGCGTCGGGTTGGCGGCGGTCGCCGTGGTCGCGGTGGGCGGCGCCGAGGGGGTGCCGAGGGCCCGCGAGGCGGTGACGGCGCGGACGCGCTTGTCCGCCCGCAACGTGCTCACCTGCTGGGTGGTCAGCTTTGCCGAGAACCCGTTGAAGGCGGTGGTGTAGACGGCGTTGAGAGTGACCCCGGCCGCGGCGGCGACGGCGCCCCGCTGCGTGTCGAGGTGCCGGCGGTACGCCTGCGACGGCGTCGACGTCACGTCCAGCCGGTTACCTGCCGCCGGGCGAGTGCGGGTCAGACCCGACACCCCACCGGTGTACGTGGTCAACGGGTCCTCGGCCAACTCGACGACGTACATGCCGGTGCCGGTTTCGTCGACGGCTGCCTTCGGCGTGGCCGCACGGTTGCCACCGGGTCGGCGGTCGCCCCCGTCGGTCAGGGTGACCTTCCGGTCGGACCCGGCGGTGAAGTAGCCGGCGCCGCTGCCGTTGCCCGACGACCCCGCGGGTGCCGCCGACGCCGTTCCCGCTACACCGGTGGTACCGGCGATCAGGGCGACGACCAGCGTAGGTATCGCCAGTCTTCGCAGCCTGTTTCCGCTCGTGCCTGTAGCCACGAGGCTCCTTTCGATTGCTCCCTTGTGGAGCGTCTTTCATTGGTCGCGACCCGCACTGGGAGCGCTCCCCCACCCAAGTCCACGACGGTTAATCGAAGATTTGCGCGGTGTTACGGATCACTGGTGCGTATAAGATCACAACGCCTCGGCGAGGGCGCCCAGCCCCACGAGTCGGCTCCGCCACCGCTGAGGCGCGCACCGGTCAGCCGCAGGCCGCGTGATCATCTAGTATCAGCGGCCACCTGGCGTACGACATGGGGGTTCGGTGGCATGTGGTCATTCATCAAGCGGTCAAAGGCCCCGGCCCTGGACCCGACCTATGGTGACCCGCACCGGAAGGCCCTGATCCGGGCGTTGGAGAAGCGCAGGTGGAAGTTCGCCCGGGAACTGCTCACCATGGCCGCCGATGCGGACGAGATGGCCTACCTCATGGAGGCGGTCGGCGGGGTCGAAGGGATCCAGGACTGGATCGGCGACTGGATCGACGCCGAGCCCGAGTCGACGTTGCCCGTGCTGGTCGCCGGTTGTCACGCGGTGCACTGGGCGTGGGAGGCACGTGGCGGCAAGCGGGCCAAGTACACCGCCGCTGCCCAGTTCAAGGCGTTCCATGAGCGGTTGCACTACGCCGAAGCGTTGTTGGAGAAGGTGCTGGCCCAGGAACCCGACAACGTCACCGCACGAGCCTGGCTGGTCACCAGCGCACGGGGCCTGGGCATCGGGGCGGCGGAGGCTCAGCAGCGCTTCGAGGCGGTGACGCGACTCCACCCGGGGCACGTGGTCGCGCACGAGCAGCGGTTGCAGTATCTGTGCAAGAAGTGGTCCGGTAGCCACGAGGAGATGTTCGACTTCGCGCGGAGCGCCGCCGCGGCGGCCGGACCCAACAGCCTCCTGCACGAACTGGTGGCCGTCGCCCACTTCGAGAGGTGGGAGGCCACCGACGTGGAAGAGGGCAACGCGTACTTCGACTCGGACGAGGTCCGCGCCGAGCTTCTCACCGCCGCGGAAAACTCGATCTTCCACCCGGATTACATCCCCGCCGGTCCCGGCTGGGCGCCACGGCTGGCGATCTTCGCGCTGACCTTCGAACTGGCCGAGGAGTTCGACGCGGCCGCGCACGTGTTCGCGTTGCTCGACGGGATGGTCACCGAGTGGCCGTGGTCGGTCCTCGGCGAACCGGTCGAGAAGTTCACCGCCTCTCGCGACTGGGTGGCCACGAACCGGAGCGCCTAGCTAGCAGACGAGGGTAGCCACGTTCGCTCCATCCCCGTTCCATCGGATCCCCCTCCTCACCTACCGGGGTATTTACCGGGAACCTAGCAGCAGTAGTCCGAAATGCGAGCTTAGTATCGAATCACTGCTGATCCGACCGGCGATGGAGTGACTGTGTGAACGGCGCGGAAGCACTGCTGCGGACGCTTGTCGACGGCGGGGTCGAGGTGCTCTTCACCAACCCCGGCACCACCGAGCTGCACCTGGTCGGAGCGCTGGAGTCGGTTCCCGAGCTGCACGGCGTACTCGCTCTCTTCGAGGGCGTGGTCAGCGGCGCGGCCGACGGTTACGCCCGGATCGCCGGCAAGCCGGCGGCGACGCTGCTGCATCTCGGGCCCGGTCTCGCGTACGGCCTGACGAACCTGCACAACAGCCGCCGCGCCAACTCGCCGGTGGTGAACATCGTCGGGGACCACGCGACGTTCCACACCGCCTTCGATCCACCGTTGAACTCCGACATCGCCGCCCTGGCCGGATGGCTGCGCGGTCCCGTCCGCCGCCCCGAGGACGCCGCCGGCGCGGGGCCGGACGCCGCTGCCGCACTCGCCGCCGTCCTGGAGCCACCCGGCCAGATCGCCACCGTGATCATGCCGGCGGACGTGTCCTGGTCCGACGGAGGCGCGGCCGGCGCTCCCGTGCGGCCCCGGCCGGCGCCGACCGTCGACCAGGGAACGATCACCCAGGTCGCTGAGGCTCTGCGGAGTGGCGAGACGACAGCACTGGTAATCGGCGGACCAGCTCTGCGGGAGGCGGGCCTGCTGGCAGCGGGCCGGATCGCCGCGGCGACCGGTGCACGCGTCTTCCAGGAGCTCTACTCCAACCGAGTCGAACGAGGGGCAGGCCTACCGGCGTTCCCCCGGCTCGGCTTCTATCCCGACCAGGTGCTCGACCAACTGAACGGGGCGCGGCACGTCGTCGTCGCGGGCACCAAGGCGCCGGTCTCGTTCTTCGCCTACCCCGACCAGCCGAGTCTCCTCGTACCCGAGGGCGCCCAGACGCACGTCCTGGCCGAGGTCGGTCAGGACGCCGTCGCCGCGCTGGTCCGGCTCGCCGACCTGGTGGCACCGGACGCGACGGCCCAGGTCACCGACCCGCACCGACCGGCGCTACCTACCGGCGCACTCACAGTGCAGAACTGGGCCGACGTCATCGCGGCACTCCTGCCCGAACGGGCCATCATCATCGACGAGTCCGTGAGCTCCGGCACCGCCCTCGCCGCCGCCACCGCCGGCGCTCCCCGACACGACGTGCTCATGCAGACCGGTGGCGCCATGGGCGACGGCCTGCCCCTGGCCGTCGGCGCCGCCGTCGCCGCACCCGACCGGCCGGTGGTGGCGCTGGTGGCCGACGGCTGCGTGATGTACACCGCCACCGCGCTCTGGACCCAGGTGCGCGAGCGGTTGAACATCACCAACGTGATCCTCAACAACCACGGGTACGCGATCCTGCGCCAGGAGTGGGGCTACTTCAGCAAGCAGCCGGGCTCTGTCGACCCCGACGCCAATCCGCTGTTCGACCTGACCAACCCTCAGATCGACTTCGTCGGGCTGGCGAACGCGTTCGGGATGCCCGCCACCCGCGCCACCACCGCCGAGCAACTCGCGGAGCAGTTCTCCGCGGCGCTGAACCAGCCGGGCCCGCACCTCATCGACGCCACCATCCCCGCTGCGGCCTAGGCTACGTCTCCTCGTCGCCGCCAGAGCACGGTGCACGCCGCGGCCAGGGCCAGTCCGAGCAGTGGGGCGACACCCACTCCGGCGAGCGTGCAGGCCACCGCGAGCAGCGCCGGTGGCATCCAGCACCAGGCGGGCACGGTACGCGGGACACGACCACGCCGACGGGCCGCGGCTTCCACTGCCATCGGCACCACCAGCACCGGTAACGCGGCGGCCAGCACTGTCAACCAGGGCAGCACCAGACGGTCGAACCGCGCCACCGCCAGCATCCCGCCGAGCACCGCGACGAGCAGCATCGCCGCCCGCGCCGGCAGGCGGGGAGCCAGACCGCGCAACGCCAGGGAACCGGAGTACGTGGTGGTCAGCGCCGCCGCGAAGACCGCCACCGCGACGAACAGATTCGCGTACGCGGCCAGCCCCGAGCCGGTGGCGAGCAGCGCGACCACGTCGGCCGAGCCGGTCCGCAGCCACAGGCCAGCCCCGGCGAGCACCCCGAGCAGCGCCGGCCCGATCAGCAGCCCCACGCACCAGGCCAGGTCACGCCTTCGGGAAAGGCCCACGCTGAAATCCGGCGCGCGCAGCGCGAACACGGCCGCGTACCCGATCAGCGCGGCGGCGTCGGCGAGCCCGCCGCCGGCGAGGCGGACCGGCGCACCGGGTGGTGGCAGCACCGTCAGGCACCAGCCGACCAGCACCACCGCGCTGAGCGTGGTGACCACCGCGACCCGGTTGCCGAGCCGGGCCGGCGCCCAGGAGACGGCGAGGACCGCCACCTCCAGCAGCACCGGCCCGGCCCAGCCCGGCAGGTGGGTCAACGCGGCCAGCGAGGCGCCGCCGAGCCCGACGTTGAACCCGTTCCACCCGATCATCGACACGGCCAGCACCGCCGTCAGCAGCAGCCGCGAGGTGTCCCCCAGGTACGCGGGCAGCACCGCGGTCAACGTCCCGCCGTCGCCGAGCGGCCGGCGTAGCCCGATCCGGCCCTGCCCCCAGAGCAGGGCCGCCATCAGCGTCCCGCCGACCAGCAGCCCGCCCACCGGCACCGCACCGCCGTGTCGGGCGGCCATCGCCGCGCCGAGCACCAGGGTGGCGGGTGCGGTGCCGATGCCCAGCCAGGCGCCGACCGCCGCCGGCCAGCGCCGTTCGGGGACGTCAGGCAACGTGGCGTAGGTAGCCGGCGATCGCCGCGTCGAGCACCTCCGCGCCCGGACGCGCCCACACCTCGGCGGAGAAGACCTCCACCTCGATCGGGCCGACGTAGCCGGCCGCGTCCACCGCCTCGCGCAGCCGACGTAGCTCGATGCAGCCGTCACCGGGCAGCGCCCGGCCGAGCAGCACCCCCTCCGGCAGCGGGGTCACCCAGTCGCAGACCTGGAACGCCGCGATCCGGGCGCCGGCCCGCGCGATCTGCGCGTACACCATGTCGTCCCACCAGACGTGGTACGCGTCGACGACCACGCCGACCACGGCCGGGTCGAACCGCTCGGCGATGTCCAGCGCCTGGCCGAGGGTAGCGATCACGCACCGGTCGGCGGCGAACATCGGGTGCAGCGGCTCGATGGCCAGCCGAACCCCGGCAGCCTCGGCGTGCGGGGCCAGCTCGCCGATCGCGTCGGCGACCCGACGCCGCGCGCCGTCGACGTCCCGGCTGCCGGCCGGCAGCCCACCGGAGACCAGCACCAGCTCCGGAGCGCCGAGGGCGGCGGCCTCCTCGATGGCGCGCAGGTTTTCCGCCCGCCAGTCGTCGGCGGAGAAGAAGCCGCCCCGGCACAGCGACGTGACGGCGAGGCCGGCGTCGCGGACCAGTTTCGCCGAGCGGGCCAACCCGTACTCGGCCACCGGCTCCCGCCACAGGCCGATGCCCGGTACACCGGCCGCCACGCACCCGGCCACCACCTCGGGCAGCGGCCAGCGCTGGGCGGTGGCCTGGTTGAACGAGAACCGCGCGAGGCTCACTGGGCTGGTCTTCGCTCCCGACTGCGGGGCTCGCAAGGCCGGCTCACTCCTCGCGCTCACTGGGCCACCCCCGCGACGGTGAACAGCGCTCGGGCGCGGGCGGCGGCCAGGTCGGCGTCGGGCAGCAGCCCGGCCGCGTCGGCAAGGGTGAGCAGGGTGGCCAGGTGCGCCGGAGACCGACCGGACTGCGCGCCACCGACCATCGTGAAATGGTCCTGGTGCCCGGCCAACCAGGCCAGGAACACGATCCCCGTCTTGTAGTGCCAGGTCGGCGCCGCGAACAGGTGCCGGGCCAGTGGCACTGTGGGCCCGAAGAGCTCGTCGTACGCCGTCAGGTCCCCCCGGTCCAGGGCGGCCAGCGCGGCGGCGGCGGCCGGCGCGATGGCCGCGAACACCCCGAGCAGCGCGTCGGAGTGACCCACCTCGTCACCGCGGATCAGCTCCGGGTAGTGGAAGTCGTCGCCGGTGTAGAGGCGTACCCCGGCCGGCAGGCGGCGGCGCAACGCGACCTCCCGGTCGGCGTCCAGCAGCGACACCTTGATTCCATCCACACTGGACTCGTGTGCCTTGATCAGCTCGATCACCGTGTCAGTGGCCAGGTCCAGTTCGACAGCACCCCAGTAGCCGGTCAACGCCGGGTCGAACATCGGGCCCAGCCAGTGCAGCACCACCGGTTCGTCGGCGGCGCCCAGCAGCTCGTCGTACACCCGCAGGTAGTCGTCCGGACCGCGTGCGGCGGCGGCCAGGTGCCGGCTGCACATCAGCACCGGTCGGGCGCCGGCGGCGCGGACGTCGTCGAGCTGCTCGGCGTACGCGGCGGTGACCGCCGCCAGTGTGGCCGGGCCGACCGGCAGCTGGTCGGTGTTGACCCCGGCGACGATCCGCCCGCCGACCGCGCGGGCCTCGGCGGCGCTGCGCCGGATCAGCTCCCGGGTGGCCGGATAGTCCAGCCCCATCCCCCGTTGGGCGGTGTCCATCGCCTCGGCGACCCCCAGCCCGTACGACCAGAGATGCCGCCGGAAGGCGAGGGTGGTGTCCCAGTCCACCGCCGCCGGGGCGCCCGGCACGTTCTCCGCGCCCGGATCGGCGACCACGTGAGCGGCGGCGTACGCGATCCGGCTGGTCGCCGGCGCGTCCGGTCGGGTGAAGCCGCTCCCCCCGGCGAGCCGATGCCGCCGTCCACCGGGCAGCACGACCTCGGCGCTCATGAGCGCAGCTCCGGCACCTCGATGCGACCACCTTCGCGGGCGGAGCGCAGCCCCAGCTCGGCGAGCTGCACGCCGCGCGCGCCGGCCAGGAAGTCCCACCGGAACGGCTCGCCGGCCACCACGTGCCGCAGGTACGCCTCCCACTGCACCTTGAAGCCGTTGTCGAACTCCTCGTTGTCGGGCACGTCGGCCCACTGGGCGCGGAAGTCCTCGGTGGCCGGCAGGTCCGGGTTCCACACCGGCTTCGGAGTGACCGCCCGGTGCTGAACCCGGCAGTTGCGCAGGCCGGCGATCGCGCTGCCCTCCGTGCCGTCGACCTGGAACTCCACCAGCTCGTCGCGGTACACCCGCACGGCCCAGGAGGAGTTGATCTGCGCGATCACCCCGCCGTCGAGTTCGAAGGTGGCGTACGCGGCGTCGTCGGCGGTGGCCGCGTACGCCTGACCGGCCTCGTCGACCCGTTCGGGCACGTGGGTGGCGGTCACGCAGGAGACGGCGGTGACCCGGCCGAACAGCTCCTCCAGCACGTAGTGCCAGTGCGGGAACATGTCGACCACGATGCCGCCGCCGTCCTCGGCCCGGTAGTTCCACGACGGCCGCTGAGCCGGCTGCCAGTCGCCTTCGAAGACCCAGTAGCCGAACTCGCCGCGCACCGAGAGGATCCGGCCGAAGAAGCCGCCGTCGATGAGGCGCTTGAGCTTGCGCAGGCCGGGCAGGAAGAGCTTGTCCTGCACGACACCGGTGCGGACACCGGCCGCGTCCGCCGCCCGGGCCAGGTCGAGAGCCGCCGCGGTGTCCTCGGCCAACGGCTTCTCCGTGTAGATGTGCTTGCCGGCCTCGATGGCCTGCCGGATCGCCTTCTCCCGTTGCTGGGTGACCTGCGCGTCGAAGTAGATCTCGACATCGTCGCGGGCCAGCGCCGAGGTCAGGTCGGTGGTCCAGTCGGTCAGCCCGTGCCGTTCGGCGAGTTCCCGGAGCTTCGTCTCGTTGCGCCCGACCAGGACCGGTTCCGGCCAGACGGTGGTGCCGTCGGCCAACGCCACACCGCCGGATTCGCGGATGGCCAGCAGCGACCGGACGAGGTGCTGCCGGTAGCCCATCCGTCCGGTCACGCCGTTGACGATGATGCCGATCGACCTGCGGGTCATGGTGTTCCTTCCGTCGTGCTGGTCGTGCCGATCCGCGCTCAGTGGTTGGCGGCCGCGCTGCCGAGCAACCCACGCAGGTCGGTGGCGAGCCGGTCGAAGCGGGGATCCGACATCACCTGCGCGTAGTCGCGGTGCGCCGGCAGCTCGACCGGGAAGGTGCGGATGATCCGGCCGGGCCGGGGACTCATCACCACGACCCGGGTGCCGAGGAAGACCGCCTCGGCGATGGAGTGGGTGACCAGCACCACAGTGGTTCCGGTCTCCCGCCAGATCCGGTGCAGTTCGGCGTTCATCTGCTCGCGGGTCAGTGCGTCCAGGGCGCCGAACGGTTCGTCCATCAACAGCACCGGCGGGGAGTGCAGCAGCGCGCGGCAGAGCGCCACCCGCTGCTGCATGCCGCCGGACAGCTCGTGTGGCAACGCCTTCTCGAAGCCGGTCAGGCCGGTCATCTCGATCAGCTCGTCGGCGCGGCGGGCCGCCTGCGCCCGGTCCATGCCGCGCATCTCGGCCTGGAGCAGGATGTTGGCCCGGGCACCGCGCCACTCCAGCAACGCGGCCTTCTGGAAGACGAAGCCGATCTCCTTCTGCGGGCCGCGCACCGGGCGTTCCAGCAGAGACACGTCACCGCTGGTCGGCTTGACCAAGCCCGCGACGATCTTCAGGAGCGTGGACTTGCCGCAGCCGGACGGGCCGACGATAGTGACGAACTCGCCCGGTTCGATGTCCAGCGACACGTCGTCCAACGCTGTGGTCTGCGACCGTCGGGTGGTGAACCGGACGGTCAGCCCGGACATCCCGATGGCGGTGCCGGTGGCTGCCGGCGCGGCGGTCACCGGGTCACCCCTGCGCCGCGTACGAGGAGTCCCAGTACGCGCTGGGCGCTCCCGGGTCCTTCAGCTCGGCGTAGCGGGACATCAGGTCGATGGTCTCGGTCCACTGGGCCTCGGTGTTCACCCCGGGCGGGCCGTCCGCGCCGATCAGTGGCATGTTGAGCGTGAGCTGCTTGGTGAGCACCTCGGGCGCCGGCTCGTTCTCGGCCAGAGCCGTCATCGCGCTCACCGCGCCGGCCGGGTCCCGGGCGGCGTCGGCCCAGGACTTCTGGGTGGCCCGGACGAACTTGCGGACCAGCTCCGGGTCCTTCTGCAGGGTCTGGGTGTTGGCGATCAGGCCGGTGCCGAGCAGGTTCATCCCGTAGTCGGCGAAGAGCAGCACGTCGACCTTCTTGCCGGTCTTGCTCTCGATGGTCGGCGCCTGGTCGTGGAAGAAGCCCATGATGGCGTCGACCTTGCCCTCGGCCAGGGCGGCGATCTTGCCGGCGGCGTCGACGTTGACCACCTTGACGTCGTCCTTCTTGAGCCCGTTCTTCTCCAGCCAGGCCGGGAAGGTCGCGTAGAGGGCGTCGCCGGGGGTGCCGCCGACGGTCTTGCCCTTGAGGTCTGCCGGGGTCTTGATGTTCTCCTCGGTGAAGAACTCCACCGAGGACGGACCCTTCTCCAGGTACGCGCCGAGGCTGCGTACCGGCATGCCGCTGGCCACCGACTTCAGCAGCACCGGGCTGTCCGCCCACCCGAAATCGGTCTGCTTCTGGGCGACCTGCTTGACGGTGTTGCCCGAGCCGTTGCCGGGCAGGATCTTCAGGTCGATGCCCTCGGCGGAGTAGTAACCCTTCTGCAGGCCGTAGTAGAAGGGCGCGTGCTCGCCGTAGGGCACCCAGTTGAGGGTGAGGGTGACCTGCTTGCTGCCGTCGGCGTTGGTGCTGCCGCCGGGGTCGTCCCCACCGCAGCCGGTGGCGGCGAGGAGCAGGGCGGCGGTGGCCAGGATGGTGGTGGCGGTGCGTTTCATCGGTGCCTCCGTGATGGGGTCGGTCAGGAGGTGGTGAGGGACACGCCGGCCCGTCGGCTGGCGTGCCACGGAATGAGCAGTGCCTCGGCGATCTCGACCAGGACGAACAGGACGATGCCGATGGCCGACATGAGGATCAGGTCGGCGAACAGCAGTGGGGCGTCGAGGTTGCCGTTGGCCAGCAACAGGACGTAGCCGAGCCCCTCGCTGGCGCCGACGAACTCGCCGACCACGGCACCGACAACGGCGAGGGTGACGGCCACCTTCAGGCCGGCCATCAGGTGCGGCAACGCGTTCGGGAAGCGGATCTTGCGGAAGGTGCGCCACGGCCCGGCGCCCATCGTTGCGGCGAGGTCGAGCAGTTCCGGGTCGGTGGAGCGCAGTCCGGCCACGCCGGAGATGACCACCGGGAAGAACGCGATGAGCACCGCCAGGATGATCTTCGGGGTGAGGCCGAGGCCGAACCAGACCACCAGCAGCGGCGCGATGGCGATCTTCGGGATGACCTGTGCGAACAGGACGATCGGGTAGAGCGCCTTGTCCAGGGTGCGGGAGTAGGCGATGGCGACCGCCGTGGCCAGGCCCAACGCGGCGGCCAGCACGAAGCCGAGCACCGTCTCGTAGAGGGTCACCAGTGTGTGCCGGGCCAGCTCGGACCACTGGGTGGTCATCGTCTCCCACACCTGGCCGGGGGTGGGCACCAGGTAGTTCGGGACGTACTCGCGGGCCGCCACGAACCACCAGGCGGCGAAGAAGACCGCGAGCACCAACGCCGGGCGCCAGAGCGAGTCGGCGAAGGTCACGGCCCGGCGACCGAGCGTGGGCCGGGGTGGACGCCCGCCGCCGGGTGGCGTCGTCACGACAGTGGACGAAGCCCTTCCGTCGAGGCCGTCCGCACCGCCGCTGCCGGGCCCGGCAGCGGCTGCTCGCGCACCACTGGCCTGGTCGGCGGCGGCCTGCCGGCCCGCCGTGTCCAAAGAGTTCTCGGTCACGCGGAACCTCCTCGGGGCCCGGCACGACGCCCATGGACCGGGCCGGTCGGCGGATCAGGCAAACGCTTTCCTGGAGCGTAGGCGGCCCCCTCACGCCGGGCAAGGCCTTTCCTCGATCTGTTTCCACCGATGCCTGGGGACCACAGCGGCCGTCCCGAAGGGACGCTCAGCCGGCCGCCGGGTAGGTGTCGAGAAGGCCACACATACCCAGCCGGCCCCGCTCGACCGGCTCGTTGACCGCGAACACCCCGGCGTCGCCCAGGTGGCCGGGATCCCCCCGCTCCAGGGCGTCGAGCTGCGCGGCGGTGTCGGCGGCGGCACGACCCGCGCCGGCCTCCCACCGCTGCCGCCACCGCGCCAGCAGCGGCTGGCGCAGGGCGACCGCGGCGGCGTGGAACGCGGCCAGCGCCGCCGGCCCACCGGAGCGCAGCGCCTGAAAGCCGGTCACCGCCAGATCACGACGGCGGTACGCCGCAAGCACGTCCGCGCCCGGCGCTCCCCCGTCGGGCAACGCCGCCGCCTCGGCGTACGCGGCCGGGTCGGCCAGCACCTCGGGTGGGAAGGTCAACACCGCGTCGCCGGCCTCGGGCAGGCCGCTGTTCTGCATCAGCACCACGATGCTGAGCCCGCCACCGTTTACCAGTCGGTGC
The DNA here is from genome assembly GCF_022230935.1 of Micromonospora hortensis. NCBI lineage: Bacteria > Bacillati > Actinomycetota > Actinomycetes > Micromonosporales > Micromonosporaceae > Micromonospora > Micromonospora hortensis. Next base: position 31,341 of record NZ_JAKKFE010000022.1, on the reverse strand, counting down.
ACGGTGCCCGGCTCGAACCAGACCACCACCCCCGGCCGCAGCGGCGTCTCCCGGTAGCCGGCAGTGGTCACTGTCTGCACCGCGCCCTCGCCACCGGTCACCACGTACCCCTCGGTGCAGCACAGGTGCACGTGCGGGGTGCCGCCGACCAGGCCGTCCGGGGCCACCGTGTCGTAGACGCGCAGCCGGGACACCCCGACCCCGCCGGGCAGCGGCGCCGACCGATCACGCATCGAAGTACTCGTCGGCGTCGTCCGCGGCCGGCAAGGACACCAGCAGCACTGTGAGGTCGCCGATGGCCCGGTGCCGGCAGCCCGGCTTGATCAGGAACGCGGACATCGGCCGAGCCGGGTGACGGACCCCGTCCAGCTCGATCTCGCCCTCACCGGCGAGCACGACGTAGTACTCGGTGGCGATCCGGTGGTGGTGCGTCACCGCGTCCTGCACCTGGAGCAGATGCACGCTGGCCTGGCCCTCGCTCTCGGCGATGAAACCCCGGCGGGTGGTCCCACACGAGCAGCGTCGGGCGGGAAGGTCGTCAAGTTGAAGTACCGCGAAGCGATCGGACACGGCCGGGCCTCCCTGCGGGAAAGGGCTTTCTCTGCGGTACGGTGACGCTAGCCGGCACGACGAAACGCCGTCAACAGATCGAGGGGGCGGGCCATGGCGACCCTGTCCGATGTGGCCCGCCGAGCGGGCGTCTCGCCCGCCACCGCCTCCCGCGTCATCAACGGCAGCAGCAAGCCGGTCACCGACGAGCTGCGCGAACGCGTGCTCGCCGCCGTCGCCGAGTTGCAGTACGTGCCGAACGCGCACGCCCAACTGCTGGCCCGCTCGCACCGCAGCGCTGTCGGCGTGATCGTGCACGACGTCTCCGACCCATACTTCGCCGAGATCACCCGAGGGCTGCAACGGGTCGCCACCGACCAGGGCCGGCTGCTGATGATCTGCAACAGCTACCGGGACCCGGACCGCGAGTTGGAGTACGTGGAGCTGCTGCGCGGCCACCAGGTGGCGGCGCTGATCCTGGCCGGCTCGGGCTACCACGACGAGGCGTTCACCCGACAACTCAACGAGAAGCTCGCCGCGTACGAGGCAACCGGCGGGAGGGTGGCGGTGATCGGCCGGCACGAGCACTCCGGCGACGCGGTGATGCCGGACAACCGGACCGGCGGCTACCTCGCCGGGCGGGAGCTGTGCGGTCTGGGGCACCGGGCGATCGGCGTGGTCGCCGGCCCACGCATCCTGACGACCACCACCGACCGGCTCGCCGGCCTCCGGCAGGCCCTCACCGAGCAGGGCCGCGAGCTGCCCGAACGGCGCATCCGGTACGCGGAGTTCGACCGCGACGGCGGCGCCGAGGCCACCGCCCGACTGCTCGACGCCGACCCGGAGCTGACCGCGATCGTGGCGCTCAACGACTCGATGGCCATCGGCGCGCTCGCCACCCTGCGCGCGCGTGGGTTGGCCGTGCCGCAGCAGATCTCGGTGCTGGGTTTCGACGACATGCCGATCGCCCGGGACGTGACCCCGGCGCTGACCACCGTGCGACTGCCCCTTGTCGACATGGGTGTGCGGGCGATGTCCCTGGTGCTCGGCGTCGGCGCCCCGACGCCCCGGGTCGAGGTGCTCCCCGCCGAACTGGTCCGCCGCGACACCGCCGGTCCCGTCCCACTGTCCACCCGCGCCACAGCGGGTTCCGCGCCACGCGCGCGGCGAGGTGACGCCACGTCGTGACCGGTGCCAGCCCGACCCAGCGCCGCCTCACGCGCGCCGATGTCGCGTACCTGGTCGGTGCGTCATTCGGGCCACACACCCGGGTCCGGGACGCCGGTCCGCTGGCCGGCGGCGGGTACGCCACGGTCTGGTGGGCGCTGCTCGACGACGACAGTCGGGTGGTGCTGAAACTGGCTCCGCCGGCCGGAACGCCGCTTCTACGCTACGAGCGCGGGCTGTGCGCTGCCGAGGAGCGGTACTTTCGGCTCGTCGCGCAGCGGGCGCCGCAGGTGCCCGTCCCCCCGGTGCTCTGGCGCGGCGCCGACCCGGCGTACGGCGAGTGGTTGGTCACCGCGATGCTGCCCGGCCGGTCGCTGTCCGACCTGGCCGAGGCCGGTGTCGCGGTCCACGACGGCCCGGCGCGCTACGACCTCGGGGTGGCTCTCGCCGCGTTGCACCGGGTGACCGGTGAACGGTTCGGGTACGACGACGATCGGGCCGGCGGGCCGACCTGGCGGGCGGCGTTCACGGCGATGTTCGACGCGCTCCTGGCCGACGCGGCCGACTGGGGCGTCCGACTGCCGGTGACCCCGGAGCACCTGCGTGCGCTGGTGGGGCGGCACGCCGACGTGCTCGACGAGGTGCGCCGCCCGGTGCTGCTGCACTTCGACTGCTGGGACGGCAACGTGCTGGCGGCGCCCGACGCGGACGGCCGGTTGCGGTTGCGCGGCCTGGTGGACGGCGAGCGGTTCCTCTACGGCGACCCACTGCTGGACCTGGTCTCGCCGCTGCTCTTCCGACGCGTCGAGGACGAACCGGAGCACCCCCTGCTGCGCGGCTACCAGGCCAACGCCGCCGAACCGTTGGTGCTGAACGCCTCGGCACGCCGCCGGCTCGGCCTCTACCGGTTGCACCTGTACCTGCTGATGACCGTGGAGATGCCCAGCCGCGGGATGACCGTGCGCAGCCATCCCGGGCGGTCCGCCCGGCTGGCGGCACTGCTCGACGAGGAACTCGCCGCGCTCGCCTCGGGCTGACGCCCCGGCGCGGGTGGCGTCCGGCACGTGGTCGGACGCCACCCTTCGGGTCAGGGCAGGTCGATCGGGCGCAGTACCCGGTCCACGGCGTGCGCGATCTGCCGGTTGCCCTTGTTGACGTCGTAGGAGACGACGCGCGCGTCACGGTCGTCGGTGTCGGCGTCGACCAGCCGCACCTGACGGAAGAAGTACAGGTAGGTGCGCACGTCGACCTCGACTGTCGAACCGAGCGCGGTGGTCAGGTCCGTGCCGTCGGCCCGGACCGCCGTCTTGCGATCGATGGTGGCGCCAGGGACCACGTGGTAGAGCAGCACCGACTCGACGGTGTCGATGCCCAGCCCGGCCACGGCGGTGAAGGCGGCACTCTCACTCGGCAGCTTCCGGGCCTGCGTGATCTCGCGGACCAACTGCTGGAACGCGGCGTCGGTGGGGATGAACGCGGTCAGCGCCACGGTGCCGTCGGTGAGCACCTTGACCGGAGAGTTCGGCTTGGCCTCCAACACGGCCAGCACGGCCGCCGTCAGCACGTCGAAGTCACGCGAGTTGCGGTCGAAGCCGCTGCTGTCGCGGGTGAGCACCTGGGCGAGTGACGTCGTGCCGAGCGGCTTGGGCTTGCCGGTGGCCTGAGCGGCCGGTACGGCAACAGCGGTGGTGGCCAGCGCGGTGGCCATGGCACCCACCGCCATCCGGGCGGCGATTCGTGCGATCTTCATCAGCGGGCCTTTCGTCGAAGCGACCGGATCCGTGACGTCTCGTCACGATCCATGCTTCGCACCGGGTAGGCCGCGCAGATGCACCAGCGGATAACGGATTGTCCGGGGCTCCTGCCGGGGCCTAACCTCCCCAGGTGCTGATTCGGGAGTTCGTCGACCGGGACTGGTCCCAGGTGTGGCCGATCATCGAGGAGGTGATCCGGGCACAGGAGACGTTCCCCTACGACCCGGCGATGACCGCCGAGCAGTCGTACGGCATGTGGGTCGAGGCACCGCCGGGGCGGACCGTCGTGGCGGTCGACGGCGAGCGGGTGCTCGGCACCGCGAAGATGGGCACCAACCGGCCCGGGCCGGGCGCGCACGTGTCCACCGCCAGCTTCATGGTCGCCGCCGACGCGCGGGGCCGGGGCGTGGGCACCGCGTTGTGCCGTGACGCCCTCACCTGGGCCCGCCGGCAGGGGTACGCCGGCATGCAGTTCAACGCCGTGGCGGAGAGCAACACCTCTGCGGTGCGGCTGTACCTGCGGGAGGGCTTCGCGGTGATCGGCACCGTGCCGGGCGCGTTCCGTCACCCCACCCTGGGCCGGGTCGGCCTGCACGTGATGTACCAGGAGTTCTGACCGCGTCCGGTCCGCTCACTCAGGAGGCCACAGTGGTGGTCGGCGCCTTTGGAGCTGATGTCACAAACGAATCGGCCGCTGGCCGGGCCGTCCGGATCTTCCCCACCGCCTGGAGCGCCCCCACCGCCTGAATCGTCTACGACATCAGCTCCATAGCGTCTCCACCAACGGTGCCGCCGTCGGCCCCTGCCGGTGGCGCCGCCGTCTCAACCAGCGGTGCCGCCTGCCGGGGCCGGGCGCAGTCCGGGCTGCCCGGCGGCCGGCTCCGCGCCGGCTCGGCGGATCGGGGTGAAGAGGCCGCCGACCGCGACCAGCAGGCATCCCGCGCCCGCCGCGAGCGTCACCGCCGGAGCACCGTAGCGGCCGGCGGCCCAGGTCAGCACGACAGCGCCGGCCGGACCGAGGGCGTAGTGCGTGCTCCAGAACGCCGACGTGACCCGGCCCAGCAGGTGATCGGGGGTGATCTCCTGGCGCAGGGACATCGAACAGATCCCGCCGACGCTGAGACAGCACAGGTACACGGCGGTCAGCGTGGTGACAGCGGGCACTGTGGTGGCGATGCCGACCCCCGCCACGGCGAAACCGCAGATCGCGTGCGCGCCGATCCAGGTGGGGCCGAAGCCGCGACCGCGGCGCAGCGGCGCCACCAGCAGCGCGCCGGCGACAGTACCCAGCGCGGCCAGGCCGAGCACCGTGCCGACGGTGCCCTCGGAGCCGCCGAGGTCGTGCGTGACGTGGTAGATCAACACGTCGACGAAGCCGTAGGTGAGGAAGATGAAGACCGACAACAGGACGGTCAGCGCGCGCAGCACGGGTTGCCGCCACAGGAACCGTGCCCCGGCCAGGAACTCGGCCAGCGGGCGTTGCCGGGCAACTCCCTCGTCAGCCTGGACGGGGCGCAGTCGGATCAGCCACAGGCCGGCCGCCGAGAGCGCGAAGCTCACCGCGTTGACGGCGATGGCGGTGGCCGGGCCGAAGCGGGCCGCCACCACACCGGCGAGCAACGGCCCGAGGACGGCCGCCGCCGCGTACGTCGCCTGCAACCGGCCGTTGGCCTCGGTGATCCGGTCGGAGTCCACGAGGTTGCGGACCGCTGTCACCGCGGCGACCTGGAACAGCATGCCGGCCGCCTCGCAGATGGGCAGCACGACGAAGAGCAGCCAGACCTGCGGGCCGGCGAGCCACGCCAGTGGCACCACTGCGTAGAGCACCAGCCGGGTCAGATCCGCCACGACCATCAGGGTGCGGCGGTCGTACCGGTCGACCAGCACCCCACCGAAGATTCCGGCGACGACGGACGCCGCGCCCGCGACGGCGGTGAGCAGGCCCATCCGCGCCACCGACCCGGTCGCCTGGAGCACCAGCAGCGGCACCGCCAGGTAGGCGAACGAGTCGCCGGCCGCCGAGAGCGACTGGGCGACCCAGTACGTGCCGAAGGTCCGGTCCCGCCAGAGCGGAGCCCGACCAGCGGCGGCGGATCGGCTCATCGCGCCAAGGGTAGTGAACGCACCCCCTCCGACGCTGGCCGTGGGCGTTGCGACACGGTGAGCCGAGACGGTGCTTGAACGCCCGGAAACGGCCGTGGGATCCCCCACGGCCGTTTCCGACAGGCGCGAGACGCTCAGGCCTTGCGCAGCGGAGCGAGCGCCGTGCTCCAGGCCACCACCTGGTCGAGCGTGGCGGTCAGCGAGTCCTGGTGGAACTGATTGGGCTTGAAGACGCTGAAGTTCTCGAAGTCGGTGAAGAGCGACAGGGCGACCTGCGAGCGCACGTCGGCCATCTGGAGCTCACCGGAGATCAGACGCAGGTGTTCCACGGCGCGCGTCCCGCCGACCGAGCCGTAGCTGACGAAGCCGACGGCCTTGTTGTTCCACTCGGCGTAGAGGAAGTCGATGGCGTTCTTCAGGGCGCCCGAGGTCGAGTGGTTGTACTCGGGGGTGACGATGACGAACCCGTCGAACGACGCGATCGTCTCGGCCCACCGCTTGGTGTGCGGCTGGGTGTACTGGCCCATCGAGGGCGGGTACGCCTCGTCGAGGTGCGGCAGCTGGTAGTCGAGCAGGTCGATCAGCTCGTACTCCGCGTCGGAGCGCTGCTTGGCGATATCGAGCACCCAGCGGGCGACGGCCTCGCCGTTACGCCCCGGGCGGGTGCTTCCGAGGATGATCCCGATCCTGGTCATGTGTGGCGCCTTTCAGAGGTCCTTGCCTGACGACCGGAACGCTAACCGCTGCTTGATTGGTCAAGCAAATATGTGGCCTATGGGCGTGATCACACGGAGGGTAAGCACTTGCTCAGTCAAACAAGTATGATAGGAGGATGTCCAACCCCTCCGCAGCGACGCCGCAACCCCTCACCTCAGAAGAGGAATCCCTGGTCCGCGCCCTGGGCCAGGTGATGCACGTCCTGCCCCGCGCGATCGACGCGGACATGGTCGGTGACCGTCAGCTACCGCTCACCGAGTACACCGCGCTGATGAACCTCTCCGAGACACCAGACCGGCGGATGCGCATGAACGAGCTCGCCGCGCTCTGCCACCTCTCCCTCAGCGGCATGACCCGCACAATCATCCGGCTGGAGACGCAGGGCCTGGTCCGGCGGGAACGGTGCGAGGAGGACGCGCGCGGCTGGAACGCCGTCCTCACCGACGCGGGCTACGCCCGCCTACAGGAATCCTGGCCCAGTCACCTGGCCGCCGTACGCCGCCGGTTCCTCCAGCACTTCGAGGGCTTCGACCTCGCCCAGCTGGCCCGCGCGTTCCAGGGGGCCGGCACGGCAGAGCCGACCGACTGAGCCGACGCCGGCCCGGTCGGTCGCTCATCCGGCCTCAGCCGAGCAGCCGGCCCTCGGCCACCAGCGCCCACGCCAACAACCCGAAGGCGCCGGTCGACGCGACGGCGCGGACCACGTTGGCGCGTACCCAGGTGACCTCGAAGCGCGCCCGCAGCGCCGCGAGGTCGGTGGTGTCGTCGAGGTCGCCGGCGCGGGCCAGCACGTTGTTGAGCGGCACGTTGACCACGGCGGTGACGCCGAGCACCACCAGGTACAGCAGCAGCCCGGCGACGATCCACGGCAGCACCGCCCGACGCTCGGCCCCCAGGTGCAGCGCCGCCGCCAGCAGCGTGAACAGCAGCGCGCCGCCGAAGCACACAGCGAACCACAGGTTGAGGATCGACTCGTTGATCCGCCGCATGGCGAGCACCAACGTCCGGTCGTCGGTGCGGGCCAGACCCGGCATGACCGCGTACGCGAAGGCGGCGAACAGCCCGGCGGTCAGGCCGGTGGTCAGTGTGGCGGCGAACAGGCTGGCGGTACTCAGAACTCCCATCCTCCTATTGCACCCGTTGGCGTGCGCGCTGACCAAACGCGATAGCGGTCACCGGGCCGGAGCGTGGGCGGCGAGCGGGTTGGTGAGGGTGCCGACGAACTGGAGCGCCGCCGACGGGTCGGCCAGGTCGATCATCTGCTGGTTGTTGCGCAGCTGCAGCCGGTTGAGGCAGGACAGCGTGAACTCCGGGGCGAACAGGTCGTAGTGGCGGACCCGCTCGGCCAGGTGCGGCACCCGGTCGAAGTAGTCGGCGGCGCAGGCCGCGACAGTGCGCCAGAAGTCGCCCTCGGCGAGCACGCCGGCCTCGACCAGGACCGCGTTGAGGTGCCGCAGGAAGCAGTCCACCACGTCGGTGAAGATGGTCAGCAGCTTGGTGTCGTCGGGCACCTCGACGCGGATCCGCTCCACCGCCGCCGGCAGCTCGACCGTGTCGCTCATCACCGCGATCTCCTCGGCGATGTCCTTGAAGATCACCCGCTGGACGGTGTCCTGCTCGTCGAGGACCAGGATGACGTTCTCGCCGTGCGGCATGAACGCCAGGTCGTGGGCGTAGAAGCTGTGCAGCAGCGGGGTCAGGTAGGCATCCAGGTAGCGACGCAGCCACACCTCGGGCGCCAGGCCGGACCGGGTGATCAGCGCCGCCGCCAGTGAGCCGCCCTCGTCGTCGACGTGCAGCAGCGCGGCCATGGTGGACAGTCGCTGCCCCGGCTCAAGCTCGGGCACCGGGCTCTCCCGCCACAGGGCGGCAAGCATCTTGCGGTACGGGGAGGTGCGCTCGGTGGCCGCCTCGTACTGCCGGTGCCGGTAACCCACAGCGGCCCGTTCCCGGATGACGGTCAGGCCGGTGCCGGTCAGCACCTCGTCGGCGGCGATCAGGTCGGCCAGCCAGTCGTTGATCGCCGGGGTGGCCTCCATGTACGCGGCCGACAACCCCCGCATGAAGCCCATGTTCAGCACCGACAGCGCGGTCTTGACGTAGTGCCGACTCGGCTCGCTGACGTTGAAGAAGGTACGGATGGACTGCTGGGCGAGGTACACGTCCGGCCCGGGGCCGAGGTGCACCAGCCGCCGCTCGGCCAGCTCCCCGGCGAAGGTGACCGCCAGCTTGTTCCACCACTGCCACGGGTGCGCCGGGATCAGGTGGTAGTCGGCGAGGTCCAGCCCGAGATCGGCCATCGTGGCCGCGAACCGGGCCCGGGTCTCGGCGTCCAGCTCGCTCTCGATCAGCGTGTCGTAGTCGAGGTCGGCGGCGCTGCTGAACGTCGAGTGGTCCCGGTGCGCGGCCAGCCACTCCAGCCGCACCGGCGCGGCGGCCTCCGGGGCGTACCGGTGGTACTCGTCGACGCCGAAGCCGAGCCGGCCGTTGTTCGCCACGAAGCACGGGTGGCCCTCGGTCATCGAGGTCTCGATGGTCTGGAAGTCCGCCTCGGCCAGCTCGGCGGCGCTCGGCGCGGCCTGGGCCAGCTTGTACGCCGTACCCGCCAGCGTCGAGGTGATCTCCTCCAGGTAGACCGGGAGCACCCGCGCGGAGAGCCCGAGGGTGTCGCGCAGTTCGACGATGAAGTCCACCGCGTCCGGGGCCAGGGAGGTGCCGTCGCGGTGTCGGGTGATGCTGTCCGCGTCGATCTGCCAGTGCGCCAGGGCGAGCACCCGCGCCGCGAACCGGTAGGTGACGGTGCCGTCGTCGCTGCGGACCTCGTACCACTGCCGGTCGTCGGGGCCGGCCACGGCCTCCGGGGTGAGCAGCCGCTCGTGGGTGAACTCGGCGAGCGCCTTGCGGACCAGCAGTCGGTTGGCCCGGGCCCAGCGCTGCGGGGTGAGGTGCCCGACCGGGTCGCCGGAGGCGTTGTGCGCGGCGGCGACGGGCGGGTGGGTCGGGACGGCGGTGGTGGTCACGCCGGGGCTCCTTCGGTTCGGGTGGCAGCGGCGCGGTCGGCGGCGACGCGGTCGGCGGCGGCCTGGAACTGGGCTCGGGTGCAGACGCTGAGCAGCGCGTCCTTCTCGGGCTTGGCGATCGGGCCGACGACGGTGAAGCCGACGGCGGCGTTCAGCGCGTGCACGGCGGTGTTGCGCACGTCCGGTTCGACGACCACCCGTCGGGTCGTCGGGTCGTCGAAGAGCCACGCCATGACGGTGCCGATCACCGCCCGGGTGAAGCCGTGCACCGGCGCGTCGACCGGCGCGCAGAGGAAGTGCATGCCCACGTCACCGGGCTGGTGGTCGTACAGGCCGACCAGCTCGACGTGGGCCGGGTCGTAGCGCTCCGCCAGGAAGGCGGGACTCCCCCGCCACAGGCCGAGGTACGCGTCGTGGTGCGGGTGCTCGGCGATGCGCCGGTACTCCTCGGTGACCTGGGCCGGGTCGGCGTCCTGCATCATCCAGAACGCCGCCTTCGGGTGGGTCACCCAGGTGTGCAACAGCGCCGCGTCGGCGTCCGGATCGAGCGGCCGCAGCGCGAACTCACCGAGCCCCTCGTCGACGCGGGTGAAGACGCTGGTCACGACGACACCCCGAACTCCTGGAAGGTGATGCTCTTCTCGATCGGGTAGTGCTCCCGGCCGAGCAGCTCGCTGATGATCCAGGAGTTGCGGTAGGCGCCCATGCCCAGGTCCGGTGAGGTGATGCTGTGCGTGTGGGTGCCCGCGTTCTGCAGGAAGATGCCCCGCCCGCTGTGGTCGATGCTGTAGTTGCGGGCCACGTCGAAGCGGCCGTGCGCGTCCCAGCGGATCCGGTCTGACACCGGCGTGAGGAACTCCGGCACCCGGTAGTGGTAGCCGGTGGCCAGCACCAACCCCTCGGTACGCAGGGCGAAGTCGCGTTCCTGCTCCACCTGACGCAACCCCAGCGTGTACTGCCCGTCCTGGTGCTCGGCGCTGACCAGCTCGGTATTGGTGAGCAGGCGGGTGTTCACCGGCCCGTGCACGCTGTGCGCGTAGAGCAGGTCGAAGATGTCGTTGATCAGGTCGGCGTTGATTCCCTTGAACAGGCCCTTCTGCTCGGACTCCAGCCGGTAGCGGGTCGCCTCGGGCAGCGCGTGGAAGTAGTCCACGTAGTCCGGTGAGGTCATCTCCAGCGTCAGCTTGGTGTATTCGAGCGGGAAGAACCGCGGCGACCGGGTCACCCAGTTGAGCTGGTAGCCGTACCGGTCGATGTCACCGAGCAGGTCGTGGTAGATCTCGGCGGCGCTCTGCCCGCTGCCCACCACTGTGATGCTGCGCTTGGCGCGCAGCGCCGACCGGTGCTCCAGGTAGCGGGAGTTGTGCACGGCGTCGCCCGGCAGGTCGGCCACGGCCGGGGGCAGGTGCGGCGGGGTGCCGGTGCCGAGCACCAGATGCCGGGCCCGGTACTCCACGGTCTCCCCCGTGCCCGTGCTGGCCCGCACCACGTACCGCTCGTCGGCGGCGTCGTACTCCACAGTGGTCACGCTCTGACCGAAGCGCAGGTTCGGCAGTTTCGCCGCCGCCCACCGGCAGTACGCGTCGTACTCGCTGCGCAGCGGGTAGAAGCTCTCCCGGATGTAGAACGGGTAGAGCCGGCCGATCTCCTTGAGGTAGTTGAGGAAGGAGTACGGCGACGTCGGGTCGGCGAGGCTCACCAGGTCGGCGATGAACGGGGTCTGCAACCGGGCCGACTCCAGCAGCATGCCGGGGTGCCAGGCGAGGCTCGGCCGGGCCTCCAGGAACACGCCGTCGAGTTCGTCGATCGGCGCGGTGAGGCAGGCGAGACCCAGGTTGTACGGGCCCAACCCGATGGCGATGAAGTCGTGGGTGGACATCGAGGTCTCCAGGCGCGGGTTCGTGGTCACGGCGTCAGCCGACAGGGCAGGTTCATCGGCGTCAGCCGACGGGGCAGATCAGGTCGGCGTCGACGTGGTCGTGCACGTACTGGCCGGCATGGGTGGCGATCAGGTCGAGCACGTACCCGACGTCGTCGACTGTGGTTTCCGGGTTGAGCAGTGTGAACTTCAGGAAGTGCCGGCCGTCCACCCGGGTCCCGGCGACCACGGCGAGACCGGACGCCGCCAGGGCCTCCCGGGCGTGCAGGTTGGCGGCGTCGGCCAACTCCCGGCCCGGGCCGGTGGGCAGGTAGCGGAACACCACTGTGCTCAGTTCCGAGCGGGTCACCACCTCGAAGCGCGGATCCTCGCTGACCAGTCGCCAGGCGTCGGCGGCCCGGTCGACGACCTCGTCGAAGAGCCCGCCGAGCGCGTCCGGGCCCATCACCCGCAGGGTGAGCCAGAGCTTCAGCGCATCGAACCGGCGGGTGGTCTGCATGCTCTTGTCGACCTGGTTGGGGATGCGCTGCTCCACCATCCGGGCCGGGTTGAGGTAGTCGGCGTGGTAGGTGACGTGCCGCAGCGTCCGCCGGTCGCGGACCAGCAGCGCGCTGGAGCTGACCGGTTGGAAGAACGACTTGTGGAAGTCGACGGTCACCGAGTCGGCCCGCTCGATGCCGTCGAGCAGGTGCCGGCGCGTCGGCGAGACGAGCAGACCGCAGCCGTACGCGGCGTCCACGTGCAGCCACACGCCGGCCGCCGCGCAGATCCCGGCCAGGTCCGTCAGCGGGTCGATCGAACCGAAGTCGGTGGTTCCTGCCGTCCCGACGACGGCCATCACCACCAGCCCGGCCTGCCGGCACCGGGCGATCTCCTCACGGACGGCGGCCGGCCGGATCCGTCGCCGGGCGTCGGTGGGTACCGCGATCACCGCGTCCGGGGCGAGGCCGAGCAGTTTGGCCGACTTCTGCACGCTGAAGTGACCGGCGGCGGAGGTGAGCACCCGCAACCGGGGCAGCAGTTCGGCGCGCGCCGACGGGCCGAGGGCGTCGGCGCACGCCTCCTCCCGGGCCAGCAGCAGCGCCTGGAGGTTGGACTGGCTGCCGCCGCTGGTGAAGATGCCGTCGGCGAGGGGGCCGAGGCCGATCCGCTCGGCCGTCCAGTCGACCAGCCGGCGCTCGATGAGGGTTGCCCCGGCGCTCTGGTCCCAGGTGTCCAGTGAGGAGTTCACGGCGGTGAGCACCGCCTCACCGAGCAGTGCCGGGATGGCCACCGGGCAGTTGAGGTGGGCCAGGTAGCGGGGGTGGTGGAACCAGACGGCGTCGCGCAGGTAGACGTTCTCCAGCTCGTCCAGTGCGGCGCCGGCGTCGCCCAACGGACGGTCCAGGTCCACCCGGTCGACCACTGGGGCCAGCTCGGCCGGCGTGATTCCGGTGCCGGGGCGGTCCACAGTGGCCACCCGGCGGGCGACCCGGTCGACGCCGTCGGCGATCGTCCGGCGGTACTGCTCGACCGAGCCGCCGTGCAGCAGCTGGGCCCGCGCGGCGGTTGACGCCGGTGGCGGCGTGGTGGTCTCGACGGGGTACGTCGGCACGGTCACGGAATGTCCTTCCACGTTCTCGACGAGGGGCAGCCGGAACCCTCCCCGGCGCGGCGGTGCACCTCGGGCCAGTGCTGCCGATCGGTTGGGGTCGTCAGTCAGGCGGTGGCGCCGGCAAGCGCCTCGGCACGCAGGTCCTCTTCGGACAGTCCGCGTCGCCAGTAGCCGGCGAAGGTCACCCTCCGGCGGTCGAAGCCGCGCTCGTCGACGAGGTGCCGGCGCAGCGCCCGCACCACGCCGGACTCACCGGCGATCCAGGCGTACGGGGCGCCGCCGGTGGGGAGCCGGGCGGCACGAAGGGAGCTGACCAGCAGGTCACTGCCGGGCGGTGTGCTGCCCCGCACGATCCACCTGATCTCGGCGTCGGCCTCGGTGGGCAGGTCGGTGATGTCCGCGGCGTCGGGCACCTCGATCCAGGCGCGCACCCGGGTGCCGGCGGGCAGCCAGGCCAGGATGCCCTCGGTGGCCGGCAGCGCGGTCTCGTCGGCGGCGAGCAGCACGAGGTCCGTGCCGTCCGGCGGGCGGAAGCAGACGCTGCGGTTGTCGGGCACCGCCGGACCGAGCAGCAGCACCCGGTCGCCGGGGCCGGCCAGGGCCGCCCAGCGGGAGGCGGGGCCGGTGTCGCCGTGGCTGACGACGTCGATGTCGATCTCGGTGTCGGCCGGGCGGTGCTCCCGGATGGTGTACGAGCGCAGCACGGCGCGGACGTCCTCCGGCAGTGCCCGCCAGCCGCCGAACCAGTCCTCGCCCTGTTCGACCGGGACCACCGGGGCGTGCTGCCCGGGGTGTGGCAGGAACAGCGAGACGCTCTGGTCCCGGCCGCCGCCTGCGAAGTCGGCCAGCTCCGCGCCACCGAACGTGACCCGGATCAGCGAGGCGCCCACCCGGTGGGCCCGGACGACGTGCGCGGCGTAGAAGCGGTACTGCGAGGCGATCGGTGCGGCGCTCGTACTCATGGCGTCAGCTGACCTTCTTCGCGTTCCGGATGGCGGTGGCGAGGTTCTCCAGCAGTGGCGCGGAGCCGGCGTACGAGAAGCGGGGTACCGCGTCCCAGGGGCTCACCTGGTTGGCAGTGACCGCCGGCAGTTGCTGCCAGGTGGGCTTGGCGGTGAGGTCCTTGGCCTGCAGGGTGGTGCTGCGGTTGTCCAGCAGGATCAGGTCGGCCGGGAACTTGCCGGCGCTCTCCCAGCTCAGCGCCTCGAAGTAGTCGCCGGCTTCGAGCTTGGTGGGGACCACGATGTCGACGCCCAACTCGGCGAAGTACATCAGGTCGGTGCTGACCTTCGGGTTGGAGACGTAGAAGAGGTCCGGGCTGCCGGAGCAGGCCATCACCTTGATCCCGGGGTTGGCCTTGACCGCCTCCCGGACCGCCTCGGCGGCGGCGTCGAAGCGGGCCTTTCCGTCGGTGACCTTCTTCGCGGACAGGTCCGCGCCGAGCGACTCGGCCAGCGCCGCGTACCGCTCGATGGGTTTGGTCATCGGCACCCGGGCGGTGGTGATCGCCACACTGGGCGCCAGCGGGAGGATCTTGGCCTTGCTCTCGTCCGGCACGTACCAGAGCGCGTCGGGGTCGTACATGTGGGTGACCAGCAGTTCGGGGCGCAGCGCCGCGTACTTCTCCAGGCTGAACTCGCCCCACACATTGCCGAGGATCTCGACGCCCTCGACGTTCAGGTCGCCGGCCTGCGGCTCGGCCGTGCCGTCGGCGCGCTTGGTCTCACCGAACACGCCCACCAGCTGCTTGTCGAGACCGAAATCGATCAGGGCCGCCGCCACGCCGGTGAAGGCCACCACGCGGGCCGGACGGGCCGCCGCCTCGACCTTCGTGCCGCGGTCGTCGGTGAACGACCAGGGCCCACTTCCGTTGCCGGCGGCGGGCTTCGCGGCGTCGTCCTTTCCACAGGCGGCGAGCAGGGTGGCCAGCGTGGCAGCGCCACCGGCGGCCAGCAGGCCGCGGCGGGAGAGGCGGCGGGCGGACAGGGCATCGGGCATGGTGTTGTCTTTCGATCAAGGGTTGGCCGGGGTCGACCAGGGCAGCGGGGTTAGGTTAGCCTAACCTCGGTCATTGTCAACAGCGGTACGTCGTGTCGCCACCACCCCGGAGCCCACACTGGACGCCACACCCACCGTCACCCGACCGGCACCGCCCGTGCCGGCCAGGGAAACGGCCGTACCCCCGGGCCGGCGTGGCCGTCGGGCGGCCCGCGCCGCCGGCCTGGTCGCCGCCGTCGCACTGCTCGCGGTGATCGTGGTGCTCAGCATCGCGGTCGGCGCGAAGGCCATGCCGCTCGCCGACGTCTGGTCCGGGTTGCTGCACCGCGACGCCACCGAGTACGCGGTGGTGCACCGGATGCGCCTGCCCCGCACCCTGCTCGGGCTGCTCGCCGGCACCGCCCTCGGCGTGGCAGGCGCGGTCATGCAGGCCCTCACCCGCAACCCACTCGCCGACCCCGGGCTGCTCGGCATCAACGCCGGCGCGTCCGCGGCCGTCGCCACCGCCGCCGCGTTCCTGGGCGTCACCGCCGTCGGCGGGTACGTCTGGTTCGCGCTGCTCGGCGCGGCGGCGGTGACCGCGCTCGTCTACGCCGTCGGCGGCGGACGCGGCGCCACCCCGGCCCGACTCGCGCTGGCCGGGGCGGCGCTCAACGCGACCCTCTACTCCTACGTGAGCGCGGTGATGCTGCTGGACACCGCGTCGCTGGAGCGGCTGCGTTTCTGGACGGTCGGCTCACTGGCCAGCGCGGACTCCGCGACGGTGACCCGGGTGCTGCCGTTCATCCTCATCGGGCTGCTGGTCGCGCTCGGTGCCGCCCGTCCGCTGAACGCGCTGGCGCTTGGCGACGACGCGGCGCGAGCCCTCGGCGCTCGACCCGCGCTGATCCGCGCCGCCGTGATCGTCGCCGTCACCCTGCTCTGCGGCGCGGCGACCGCCGCGTGCGGGCCGATCGTCTTCGTCGGGCTGCTCGTGCCGCACCTGGTCCGCGCCCTGACCGGTCCGGACCTGCGCTGGCTCCTGCCGTACTGCGCGGTGCTCGCGCCCGCGTTGCTGCTCGGCGCCGACGTCCTCGGCCGGGTGCTGGGCCGCCCCGGAGAACTCCAGGTCGGCATGGTGACCGCTGTGCTCGGCGGCCCGCTCTTCCTGTGGCTGGTCAGCCGCCGACCGGTGGCGCAACCGTGAGCGAGCGGAGCGAGCGAACCGGCAGGCTCAGGGTTGTGAGGCGTCGCGCCAGCGCGCAGCGAAGCGGAGCGATGGCGTGACTGTCATTCGTACTTCATGGGGGTTGTCGCTGCGGTTCCGGCCCCGCGCGTTGGGCGTCGGGGCTGGCGCGGCGGTGCTCGCGGCCGGGTTCGGTCTGGTGGCCCTGGGCAGTGGTGACTACCCGATGGGGCCGGCGGACGTGCTGCGCACGCTCACCGGCGGTGGCACCGTGGCCGAGCAGTTCATCGTGCTCGAGCTGCGCCTGCCCCGGCTGGTCACCGCCCTGTTGGTCGGTGCGGCCCTGGCTCTCGCCGGCACCGTGTTCCAGTCGCTGGTCCGCAACCCGTTGGGCAGCCCGGACATCCTGGGCTTCACCCAGGGAGCGTCGACCGGGGCGCTGGTGGTGGTCGTCCTCGGCGGCAGCAGCCTGGCGTTGGCCGGCGCGGCGGTCGTCGGTGGTCTCGGCACCGGTCTGGTGATCTACGCGCTCGCCTGGCGGCGCGGGGTGCACGGCTTCCGGCTCATCCTGGTCGGCATCGGAGTGTCCGCGATCCTGACCGGTGTCAACGGCTACCTGCTGACCCGGGCGCCCCTGATGGAAGCCGCCCGCGCGGTGCTCTGGCTCACCGGCAGTCTGGACGGGCGAGGCTGGGCCAACGCCGGGCCGCTGCTCGCCGTCCTGGTCGTGGTGGCGCCGCTGGTGCTCGTCGGCTGCGCCCCGGCGCTGCGGATGATGGAGCTGGGCGACGACGCGGCCAGCGGCCTGGGCGTGCCGGTGCGCCGGCTGCGCCTGGTGCTGCTCGCTGCCGCCGTGCTGTTGGTCTCGTTCGCGGCGGCCGCCGCCGGTCCGGTGTCGTTCGTGGCGCTCGTCGCCCCGCACGTGGCGAAACGACTGACCCGGGCCCCGGGCCCGAACCTGCTGCCGTCGATGGCCGTCGGCGCGGCGCTGCTGGTCGGGGCCGACCTGGTGGCGCAGCGCGCGTTCGCCGGGCACCAACTCCCGGTCGGCGTGGTGACCGGCGTGATCGGCGGCGGTTACCTGGTCTGGCTGCTGGCGATGGAACGTCGGGCGGGCCGGCTGTGAACACCAGTGACGCCCTCGAAGGAGCACCCATGCGATCCGGCGATTCCCGACTCGGCGGCACCGCGCTGACCCTCGCCTACGACCAGCGCACCATCGCCGAGAACCTGACAGTGGCGGTGCCCGACAGGTCCTTCACAGTGATCATCGGGCCGAACGCCTGCGGCAAGTCGACGCTGCTGCGCGCCCTGTCCCGGATGCTGCGCCCCAGCGCCGGTGCGGTGCTGCTGGACGGGCGGGACATTCACGACCTGCCGGCCCGCACAGTGGCCCGTACGCTCGGCCTGCTGCCGCAGTCGTCGATCGCACCGGACGGCATCAGCGTCGCCGAGCTGGTCGCCCGAGGTCGCTACCCCCATCAGGGGCTGCTGCGGCAGTGGTCCCGCGAGGACGAACGGGTGGTCGAGGAGTCGATGGTCGCGACCGGGGTCGACGACCTCGCCGACCGGGCGGTGGACGAGCTGTCCGGCGGGCAACGGCAGCGGGTCTGGATCGCCATGGCGCTGGCCCAGCAGACGCCTCTGCTGCTGCTCGACGAGCCGACCACGTACCTCGACATCGCCCACCAGATCGAGATCCTGGACCTCTGCGCCCGGTTGCACGAGGAGCAGGGCCGCACCCTTGTCGCGGTGCTGCACGACCTGAACCACGCGGCCCGCTACGCCACCCACCTGATCGCGATGCGCGACGGACGTGTGGTGGCCGCCGGGGAGCCGGCGTCGGTGGTCACCGCCGAGCTGGTGGCGGAGGTGTTCGGGCTGCCCTGCCGGGTGATCGACGACCCGGAGACGGGCACCCCGCTGGTCGTCCCCGCGGCCCGACGCCGCGCCACCACCCTCGCCCCGGAGCCGGCGTGAGCGAGCACAGCGAGCGAACCAGCAAGCACGGCGGCGAGCGGCGTTTCCGCGACGCGTGGGGAGTGCCGCACCTGTGGGCCGACGACCCGCTCACGCTGGCGGCGGCGCAGGGCCGGGTGACCGCGTACGACAGGGCCTGGCAGATCGAGGTGGAACGGCACCGCGCCCAGGGCACCAGCGCGGCGTTCCTCGGGCCCGACGCGCTCGACTGGGACCGGTTCGTCCGGCAGGTCCGGCTCGACGACACCGCACGCCGCTGCCACGCCGCGCTGGACCCGGCGACCGCCGAGTGGGTGGGCGCCTACGTGGACGGCGTCAACGCCGCTCTCGCCGCCGGGGCGGCCCGGTCACCGGAGTTCGCCGCCACCGGGCTGCGCCCGGGTCGGTGGGAGCCGTGGACGCCGCTCGCGGTCTGGCTGGGCCACCACATCCTGTTCGCCGGGTTCCCCGGCAAGCTCTGGCGCGAGCACGTGGCGCAGCGGCTCGGGCCGGACGCTATCGACCTGTTCGCCACCGACGGGCCGGCCGTGGCCGGCAGCAACGGGTGGCTGCTGGCTGGCGAGCGCACCGGCACCGGGGCCGCGCTGCTCGCCGGGGATCCGCACCGGTTCATCGAGGATCCCGGTGTCTACCAGCAGATCCGGCTGGCCTGCCCGGAGTACGACGTGGTCGGGTTGGCGGTGCCGGGAGTGCCGGGCATCGCGCACTTCGGGCACACCGGCGGAGTGGCCTGGGCGATCACCAACGCGATGGCCGACTACCAGGACGTGTACGCGGAGCGGCTGCGCCGCGACGGCCCCCGGGTGCAGGCGCTCGGCCCGGACGGCTGGCGACCGGCGCACCGCCACGTCGAGACGATCGAGGTGGCCGGGGCCGACCCGGTCGAGGTCGAGGTGGTGGAGACCGACAGTGGTCCGGTGATCGCGGGTGGGCCGGACGACGGGACGGCGGTCAGCCTGCGCTACCCGCCCCGGGTCCGGGGTGACCTCGGTTTCGCGACGCTGCCGGAGCTGCTGCGCGCCCGCACCGTGGCCGACGTGGACCACGCGCTGCGGCACTGGGTGGAGCCGGTCAACGTGGTGCAGGCGGCGGACACCGCCGGAGGGCTGTTGCACCGGGTCGCCGGCGCGGTGCCGGTACGACACCCCGAAAACGGCCGGCGGGTGGTCCCCGGATGGGACGCCGCGTACGCCTGGCAGGGCTGGCACGCGCCGATGCCCCGTGCCGAGGTGGTCGGTCGTTCGGTGATGGCCAACGAGCGCGGGCTGGCGGCGCCGCTCGGGGTGGAGTTCGCCCCACCGCACCGGGCGCATCGCATCGCCGAGTTGCTCGACGCCCGTCCGGCCTGGACGGCCGACGAGATGGCCTCGGTGCACACCGACACGTACCTGGGCTCGGCCGGGCCGCTGCTGGCGGTCCTCGCCGAGTCGACGGGGCTCGGTCCGGCCGCCGGCGCGCTGCGTGAGCGACTACTGCGCTGGGATCGCCGGATGGCCGCCGACAGCACGGACGCGGCGGCCTACGCCATCCTGCGGGCGGCTGTCGTACGCCGGATCGCCGCCCACCCGGCGCTGGCCGCGTTGGTCGAGCTGCCCGCGTACCCCGAGGTGTTCGCGCCCTGGCTGGCGCTGACGCCGCGCGTCGGTCACGCGCTGGAGCACCTGCTCGGCGCGACCCCCCTGCCCGGTGTGGACATCACCGCGCTGGTACGCGCGGCGGCCGAGGAGGTCGCCGACGCGGCGGCCGAGCCGGTGCCCTGGGGGGACCTGCACCGGCTGGCGGCGTGGCGGGCCCTGCCCGGCCCGGACACCGGGCCCGGTCCCCGGCTCGACGGTGACCACGACTGCGTGTTGGCCACCTCCAGCGTGCCCGGGGTCACCCACTGGTGCTTCCGGGGGCCGGCGGCGCGCTTCGTCTGGGACCTGGCCCGCCGCTCGGACAGCCGCTGGGTCGTCCCGCTGGGCGCCTGCGGGGTTCCCGGCGACCCACACCACGACGATCAGAGCGCCGCCTGGCTGGGCGGCGACCTGCTGCCGGTCGTGACGGACTGGGACCAACTCGCCGAGGAACGCCACTGACGGCACCGGCCGCCGCTCGGGGTGTTTCGCGCATCCCGAG
The DNA here is from genome assembly GCF_022230935.1 of Micromonospora hortensis. NCBI lineage: Bacteria > Bacillati > Actinomycetota > Actinomycetes > Micromonosporales > Micromonosporaceae > Micromonospora > Micromonospora hortensis. The sequence continues at coordinate 11,297 of NZ_JAKKFE010000022.1, read as the reverse complement.
CGGCGGCCGGCCGCAGTGCTGTCAGCGCAGGCCGAACGCCCGGCTGATGCTCTGGCTCACGGTGTTGCCGGCGGTGTCCCGCGCCGTGGTGCGCAGGCTCACGAAGCCGGCCTTCGCCGGTGCCGCCAACGAGGTACGCCAGCCGTCGCCGTGCCGGGTCAGCCGCTGCTTCTGCCAGGTCGCCCCGTCGTCGTAGGACACCTCGACGGTCACCGCGCCGATCGTGCCCGTGACGTCGGGTAGGTGGGAGGCGACAACTGTCAACGGTGCCCGCCGCGACGCCTTGCCGGCGGAGTCGATGGCCACCTGGTAGTCGAGCTGGATCATCGGCAGCACCTCGGCCGACTCCTCCCCGGTGACCGCCGAGTGGAAGCCCCACTCGGTGCGGGTCTGCCGGGAGTACGGGTTGGTCCACGCGGCCCTGTCGTTCTCCACCACCAGCCGGTACGGCAGTCGCTGCCCCGCCAGCCCGGAGACCTGGAGGTACTCGGCGTTACCCCAGTCCAGCTCCTTGTCGCCCTGGTAGAGGGTGGTCCGGTTGACCATGTCGTAGTTCGCGTACGCCTCACCGATGTGGCCGCCCCCGTCGCCCCACCCGGGCGCGGGCAGGTAGACGGTGTCCAGGTAGCGGACCGGCACGTAGTTGCCGCCCATCCGGGGTCGCTGGATCGGCCCGAACCAGGTGACGGCGCTCGGCTTGCTGGCCGGGTACGTGGCCACCGCCATCAGGTGCTGACCGGTCTCGCCAGCGATGAACGCGTCGTCGATCCACCGCTGGTCGGCGCTCACCCAGTCGGTGCGTCGGCCCTGCGCCGGGGCCGGCTCCTGGTTGCTCGACGCCCAGCCGCGCCAGACGTCGGTACGGAACTCCAGCGCCTTGCCCTGCCGGTAGTTGCGGAACTCCACGTCGACCCGGGCCAACTGCCGCTTCGTGGGCCGGTAGGTGGGGTCGGCCGGCACCGTACCGGTCCAGTGGTGCGCCACGTCGTACAGGTAGGTGGTCTCCGGATGCGACTCGACGGTGAGCCGCACCGCGCCCCGCTCCAGCGCGGCGATGAGCTGCCCACCCTCGTCGGCGCCGAGGGTCGCCACTGTCACCGGGGCCGGGCTCTCCGGGCTCCACGGTGCCTCGTCCCACGGCTGGAGCCGACCGACGCCGTCGTTCACCACGAGCAGCAGCTTCGCCCCGGCCGCCGCTGCGGCCTGTGCCTGGGTGGCGATGTCCGCACTGTCACTGCGGCGCACCACAACGGCCCGGTCCCGGACCGGACGCTTGGCCGTTCCCGTCGCCGACGCGTCGGCGACGTAGACCGCGTCCAGCTGGCGACGACCGGCCGGCAGCGCCGGGGTAGCCCGCTTCACCAACAGATCGTCGTACGAGCGACCGCCCGCCGAAACCGTCAACGCCGGCTGCTCCAGCCGCCACCGGGCACCGAACTCGAACTCGCCGTCGGTCACCGGACGGCTCGTCGGCAACGCCCACATGCTGTCGTACGAGTCGTCGGGCAGCACCTGACTCTCGGTGAGACCGTTCTTCGTGGACCGGTGGATGTCCATCCGCAGCGCGCTGGCGGTGGCCTCCTGCGGCACCCGGGCCTGCACCTGTCGGGCGGCGCGCGCGTCCAGGGTGACGGTGCGGTCGCGGTCCAGGTTCACGTCGGTGAAGCTGAGCATCGCCATGCCCTTGGAGTGCGGCCCGTGCGCGCCGCGCACGTCCGCGGAGATCCAACCGTTCCAGCTTCCCACCGGCAGCCGCAGCGTGGCGGTGCCGCTCTCGGGCAGGTCCACGGCGGTGAACAGGGTGTCGGCGGTGAGGATGACCTTGCCGACGAGCGGTTTGCCGTCGCGGTCCTTGGCGACCAGCGTCAGGTTCTGCCGCTGGCCCTCCTTGCCGGCGCCGATCAGGGTGCGCCCGCGCACCGCACCGGTGTCGTCGGTGGCGACGATCATGCCGCTGACCTGCTTCTCCACCGGCAGCTTGTCGTACGCGGCGGTCACCGTGACGGTGGCGGTGCCGCCGGCGGGCACTGTGACCCGGTCGGCGGAGAGCGCGAACAGTCCGGCCGGCGCGGTGGCCGCGTCGAGGGCCAGCTTCAGCTCGACCGACGCGCTGGCGAGGTTGGTGTAGGTGACCGTACGGTCGACGCTCGTGCCCGGCTGCTGCGGCCACGCCTGGAAGCCGGAGTAGGCGCTCGGGGTGGCGAAGACTGTGGCGTGCGCGGCGGCGACAGCGTCGACCCGGCCGGCACCCGCCTCGTACGGGGTGTACTCGGGGGTGGCCTTGACCGTGCTGACCAGCGCTTCCTTGATCCGCTGACCGGTCCAGTCCGGGTGTGCGGCGGCGACCAGCGCGGCCGTGCCGGCCACGTGTGGGGTGGCCATCGACGTGCCGCTCATCAGCGTGTAGTCGCCGGAGCCGCCCCGCACGAGGTGCGAGCGGGCCGCCAGGATGTCCACGCCGGGGGCGGTGATCTCGGGCTTGAGCCCGCCGTCGCCGGCGCGTGGCCCCTGGCTGGAGAAGTCGGCGAGGTGGTCGGTGGCGTCGACGGCGCCCACCGTGAGCGCGGAGTTGGCGGCACCCGGGCTGCCGATGGTGGCCGGGCCGCTGTTGCCGGCGGCGATCACGAAGAGGGCGCCGGTCTCGGCGCTGAGTCGCTCGACCGCCTGGCTCATCGGGTCGCTGCCGTCGGTGGCCTCACCGCCCAGGCTCATGCTGACCACCCGGGCCTTCTGCTCACGGGCCGCCCACTCCATGCCGGCGATGATCCACGAGTTCTGTCCGCTGCCCTCGCTGTTGAGCACCTTGCCGATGTGCAGGCGGGCGCCGGGGGCGACGCCCCGCTCGGCGCCACCGGACGCGGCGCCGGTGCCGGCGATCGTCGAGGCGACGTGTGTGCCGTGGCCCTTGTAGTCCAGGATGTCGGGCTCCTCGGGCACGAAGCTGCTGGACTCGGCGATCTGCCCGACGAGATCCGGGTGTTCGGCGTCCGCACCCGAGTCGAGCACCGCGACGTCGACACCGGTGGCGGTGTTGCCCTCGGCCCACAGCTTCGGCGCGCCGATCTGCGCTGTGGACTCGGCCAGGTCCGCGTGCACCCGACCGTCCAACCAGACCTTGGCGATGCCGTTGGCCAGGGTCGGGGCGTCACCCGTACGCCGGGTCGAACCGGCGGTCAGCGCGGTCCAGAACCGGTCGGCGGCGGCACGCTGGCGGGTCAGCGCCGCGCCCTGGACGCTGTCCAACTGTCGAACCAGCTCGGCGCCGTCGACGGTGGGGCGGGTGCGGTTGCGGGCCGCCGCGTCGGTCATCGTGACGATCAGCGGAAGCGCGTCGGTGTGCGCGTCGTCGTAACCGTCGGCGATGAGGTCGGTGACGTTGAACAGTTGCCGGTCCAGCACACCGCTCGTCACATAGGACAGCGCGGCGTCCGGGTAGACGTAGGTGTCGCCGTCGCGCACTGTGCGGTGGAAGCTGGGAGTGCTGCCGTCCGGCCGGCGCACTGTCGACACCGTGCTGCCGTCCGCCGCTGTGGTGACGGTGACGGTGTCACCGGTGATCAGGGTGACGGTGGACGCGCGTCCGGCGGCGGCCGGGGGTTGACCCGCCGGTCGGTCGGGGTTGTTCGGCGGGGCGGCGGCCGCTCCCGCGCCGGGTGGGGTGAACCCGGCCGCCAGGGTGAGGGCGGCGCCGAGGGCGATCAGCCCGGATCGGCGGCGCCGGTGAGACAGAGCCACGATGACCTCTTTGTGTCGAGAAGTGGTACGCACCACAGCATCGACGCAGAGCCCACCCCCACCGCGCACCGCACCCCGGCGCACTTACGCCATGGCGCAACCCCGCCACGCGTGCCCCACGTTGCCTCTCACCACCCGCGTCGATCTTGCACTTACGGTCACCGATGTGCCCCGATTCGCGACCTTCGTCGGGACAGGAAGTGCAAGATCGCGGCTGGGTGGTTGGGAGGCGGGGCGGGGGGTTAGAGGGCGCTGCGGGTCAGCTTGGCTAGGGCGTCCAGTTGGGTGGGGTCGGAGAGGGCGGAGCCGACGGCCACCACGCGTACGCCTGCTTGCAGGAACGCTCCCGCGTTGCCGGCGTCGAGGCCGCCGGTGGCGACGAAGCGCACCTGCGGCAGCGGGCCGGCGACGGCCTTGAACCAGGCCGGGCCGAGGGAGATCGCGGGGAACGCCTTGAGCCAGGTGAGGCCGTGCCGCAGTGCCTGCTGGGCCTCGGTGGGGGTGGCCACACCAGGCAGGTGCGGAAGGCCACGCGCGGCGGCGGCGTCGGCGACCGCGAGGTCCAGGCCGGGCGCGACGGTGAACCGGGCGCCCGCGTCGGCCGCCGCGGCGACCTGGTCGACGTCGAGCACGGTGCCGGCGCCGACGATCCGGTCACGCGCGGCCCCCGCCTCGACGGCGGCCCGCAGCGCCGGCACCGCGTCGGCGGTGGCCACCGGAACCTCCACCACGTCGATGCCGAGATCCCAGGCACGCTCGGCGAGTCGAACGGTCTCGGCGACCGGCAGGCCGCGCAGGATCGCCATCACCCGGGCGCCGCCGAAGATGTGGTCGAAGTCCGGTGTGGTCATGGTGCACTCCATCCGAGGTCGCGGTGGGACTGTTGCTGCTGGTCGGGTCGCAATCCGCCGGCCCGGCTCAGGTCGTCGCGCCCGGGTCGGTCAGGTCGAGTGGCGACCAGGCGTCGGCGGGGGCGTCGATGAGTTTCTCGAACCAGGCCCACTGCGGGACGGGGGCATTGTCGCCGCTGCTGGTCAACGCCTGTGCCGCGACGAGGTGACCGAGGCGCAACCGCCGCACCGGGTCGAGGCCGCGGAGCAGCCCGGCCAAATAGCCGGCGGCGAAGGCGTCCCCGGCGCCGACCGGTTCCACCACCGTCACCCGGGGCGCGGGAACGAAGACCGGTTCGGCGTCGCGGACCAGCGCGGTCGCGCCCACCGCGCCGTCCTTGACCACCACGGTCTCCGGATCGGGCAACAGCTCACGGACGGCCGCCGGGTCGGTGGCGCCCCAGAGGGTTTCCGCCTCGTCCTGCCCGACGAAGACGAGGTCGCAGCGGTTGGCGAGGTCACGCAGCACCGGCGCGGCCTGCTCGGCGGACCACAGCCGGGCCCGGTGGTTGACGTCGAAGCTGACCAACGCCCGCGCCAGCGGCCGGTCGGTCACCGCATGCTCGACCAGCGCCCGGCAGGACGCGGACAGCGCCGGGGTGATTCCGGACAGGTGCAGCACCCGGGCACCCGCCAGCGCCGGGTCGGCCAGCGTGGCGGGGTCCATGCGGGCGGCCGCCGACCCGGCCCGGTAGTAGTGCACGGCGGTCCCCTCCGGGCCGGGGTCCTTGACGTACAGGCCGGTGGGAGCGGCCGGGTCCACGCAGACCTGGTCGACGCGGACTCCGGCGGCGGCGACGTGCCGGACGACGGCCCGACCGAAGGGGTCGTCGCCGACCCGGCTCACCCAGGTCGTCAGGTGTCCCAGGCGGGCCAGGTAACCGGCCACGTTGGATTCGGCCCCACCGACCGAGACGGCGACCCGCTCGGCGCTCTCCAGCGGCTCACCCGGCGCGGGACAGAGCACCACCATCGTCTCCCCCACGGCCGCCACCTCGATCGACGGAAGGCCGGCCGGAGCACTCGGCTGGTCAGGTCGGGGGGCGGTCGGCATCGGGCACACGTCCTCGCGGCGGGGGTGCTGGGCGTCGCCGAGCCTAGGTGTCCCGCGCGGGACGGGCAACCTGTCGCGCGTCACACCTCGACGTCTCAGGGCAACGTCAGCCCGTACGCGGCCAGCACCTCCGCGATCGGCTGGTAGTAGGTGGTGCCGCCGGCGGTGCAGTTGCCGGTGCCACCGGAGAGGATGCCGAGGATCCTGCCGGTGGAGGCCACGTAGAGCGGTCCACCGCTGTCCCCCGGCTCGGCGCAGATGTTGGTGCGGATCAGTCCGTAGATCACGCCGGTGGCGTAGTTGACGGTCTGGTTGAGACCGGTGACGGTGCCGCAGCGGACGCCGGTGGTGCTGCCGCTGCGGCACACCGCCTGACCGATGTACGCGTTGCCGGGACCGTTGATGGTCAGCAGGCCGGGGTAGGTGTAGACCGCGCTCGGGTGGGCGATCCGGCCGGTGTAGCGGATCAGCCCGTAATCGTTTGTGGGGTAGCTGGTGGCGGTGCGGGTGCCGAGCACTGTGGTCTGGGCGCTGTCGGCGTACCAGGTGGCGGCGGCGGTGGTGCAGTGCCCGGCGGTGATCACGTAGTAGGTGCTGCCGCTGCGCGCGTTGGCGCCGAGCGAGCAGCGCGCGCCACCGCCGCCGTAGATGCCCTGCCCGCCGGCGATCAGGGGGCGCAGCGTTCCGGGTTCGCGGCGAAGCAGCACTCCGGCCCGGTCGGTCACCGCCCGCAGCGCCGCCAGTTCGTCGGGGGCCACGGTGTCGTCGACGGTGAGGGTCATCCGGCCGGTGGCGGGGTCGAGACCCCAGGCGGTGCCCGCGGTGCGTACCCCGGTCAGCGTGGCCGTCGGATCGGCGGCGGGCGCGGCGGACCGGTCGGGGACGGCGGCCTGCGCCGCGCCGGGCGCGACGAGCAGCAGGGTGGTCAGGACGAGGGCGACCAGCGGGAAGCGGCGCATCCGAACCTCCGAAGAGATCGAGACTGACGGATGCGGCAAAGCATCGCCCGGCGCCCGACACCGTGGCAACCTCCGGACGCCCTCTTCCCCGACGGGCGGGAATCACCGATCCGAGGACGGCCTGTGTCGGGGCCGCCGATAATGCCTCGGAGACGCGGCGGGAGGCCAGGCATGACCACCAAGGGGAATGCGGCGCTGGTACGCCGGTTGGACCAGTCGACCAGGGCGACACTGCTGGAGTTGCTCTTCGACGTGGTCTTCGTGGCCGCCCTCGCACTGACATCGAAACTGCTGTCCGAAGAGCTCTCCTGGTCCGGCGGCGCCAAGCTGCTGCTGATGCTGACAGCGGTCTGGTGGACGTGGTCGGTCACCACGACCACTACCGAGTTCTACGATCCTCAGCAACGCCCGATCCAGGCCATCCTGATGATCGCCATGGTCGGCTCGGTGGGGATGGCGGCATCGCTGCCGATGGTCAGCGTCGGGCACCTGATGCTCTTCGTGATCTCGTACGTCGGCACGCACGTGATTCGCTGCGTCATTCTGGTCACCGCCCTGCACCGGCAGGGGCACCGGACGGCCAGGGAGCGGGCCACCCGGTTCCTCTGTTGGTTCACGGCATCCGGCGTCTTCTGGGTCCTCGGCGCGCTGTCAGAGACTCCGAACTGGGGGCTCTGGACGATCGCCATAACGATCGACCTGGTCGCCGGGGCGGCCCGCTACCCCACACCCTGGCTGGGTCGGGTGCCGCTCGCGCAGTACGGGCGGACGACCGAGCACCTGGGCGAGCGGTACCAACAGTTCATCATCCTGGCCCTCGGCGACATCATCCTGTTGCCGACGTTGCAGGTCAGCCGGGGCCACCTCGATCACCTCCGGCTCGCCTCCCTGCTCTGCGCCTTTGCCACCATGCTGCTGCTCTGGCAGATCTACGTCTTCCGCGCCGGCGAGTTGTTGGTGGCGGCCGGGTCCAAGGGCAGCCGGGCAACGCGGCTGGCTCCGTTCACCCATCTGGTCATGTTGGCCGGCGTGGCCGCCACTGCCGCCACCTTCGACCTGGTCGTCACCAGGCCGACCGGAACGACGCCGGTGCCGTGGCTCGTGCTGATCATCGCCGGTCCGACGCTGTTCGTGGTCGGCCGCGTCCTGTTCACCATGGCGGTGTCGTGGGTCGTGCCGTGGCGGCGAGTCGCCTGGCAGCTCCTGCCGCTGCTGGTGCTGCCGTGGGCCGGCGGTTGGCCGCCGGTGCTGGTGGCCACGATCGTGGCACTCGGGTTGGCCGGTCACATCCTGTTTCCCGGAGCGGCCCGGGAGACCACGCCGGGCCTGCGGCTGCGGCAACCCGCCGACTGACCCCTGCCCCTCCCCGGCCGGCGGGAATCGCCGATCCCGGGACGGGCCGCGCCAGCACCGCCGATAATCCTCGGAGACACGGCGGGAGGCCGGGCATGACCACCGGAGGCACCGCGGCACTGGTACGCCGGCCGGACGGTTCGACCCGGGCAACGCTGCTGGAGTTGCTCTTCGACGTGGTCTTCGTGGCCTCGCTCGCGCTGACCTCGACCCTGCTCGCGGAAACCCACAACTGGTCCGGCGCCGCGATGGTCCTGCTGATGCTGACCGCGATCTGGTGGACCTGGTCGGTCACCTCCACCACCACCGAGTTCTACGACCCGCAGCAACGCCCCATCCAGGCCATCCTGATGGTCGCCATGGTCGGTTCGGTGGGGATGGCGGCGTCGTTGCCGATGGTCTCCGACGGGCACGCGATGGTCTTCGCGATCTCCTACGTCGGCACGCACGTGATCCGCGGCATCATCCTGGTCACGACGTTGTACCGGAAGCGACATCGGGCGGCCATGGTCCGGGCCACCCGTTTCTTCTTCTGGTTCGTGGTGTCCGGCGTCTTCTGGATCACCGGCGCGGTGTCCGGCACTGTGAGCTGGGCCCTCTGGACCATCGCCATCACTATCGACCTGCTCTCCGCGGCGGCCCGCTACCCCACGCCCCGGCTGGGCCGGGTGCCCTTCGACCAGTACGAGCGGACCACCGCGCATCTCGGCGAGCGGTACCAGCAGTTCATCATCCTGGCCCTCGGCGACATCATCCTGGTTCCCACGCTGCAGGTCAGCCGGGGCCCGCTGGCCGGGCTCCGGGTCGCCGCGCTGTTCTGCGCGTTCGCCATCATGCTGCTGCTCTGGCAGGTCTACGTCTTCCGGGCCGGCGAGTTGCTGGAGGCGGGGGCCGGGCCGAAGTCGGGCCGGCCGGCCCGGGTGGCTCCGTACACCCACCTGGTGATGCTGGCCGGGGTGGTCGCCACGGCGGCCTCGTTCGACCTGGTCGTCACCCGGCCGACCGGCACCACGCCGGTGGGGTGGCTCTTACTGATCCTGGGCGGCCCCGCGCTGTTCGTGATCGGCCGTGCCCTGTTCACCCTGCTGGTGTCCATGCTCGTGCCGTGGCGGCGAATGCTCTGCCTCCCCCTGCCGCTGCTCACGCTGCCGTGGGCCGGCCGCTGGCCGCCGCTGCTGGTCACCGCCGTCGTGGCGCTCACGCTGGCGGCGCACATCCTGATTCCCGGAGCGGCCCGGGAGACCACACCGGGCCTGCGGATGCGGCAACCCGACGACTGACCCCTGCTTAGTCAGGCACAGTGTCGACCGGCCCACTCGGCGAGGTCCCGGGCGCACGCGTCCACCGACTCCTGCCAGGTCCGGGCCGCACCATCGCCCGCCTCGTCGCTGACCTGCTTGACCAGCCGGCACGGCACGCCGGCCTGTGCCGCTGCCCAGGCCACCGCGTACCCCTCCATGTCGACCAGGTCGGCGCGCTGCGCCAACCGGTCCCGCTCGGCGTCGTCGGCCACGAAGGTGTCACCGGTCGCGAGCACCGCGCCCTCGGCGGCCAGTGACAGCGGCGCCCCGTAGGTCTCGCCGGTGAGCGTGCGCAGCAGCTCGGTGTCCAGGTCGTGCTGGAGCACTGTGGCGACCTCGTGGATGCCGGCCAGCCCGGGGCGCAACGCGCCGGCCGTACCCAGGTTGAGCAGCAGGGCGGGGCGCGGCCCGGCGGCCAGTACCGCGGCCACCGCGCTGGCGGCGTTCACCTTGCCCATGCCGGTGAGCAGGACCGGCAGGTCGGGTGGCAGGTAGCGGGCCTCCTCGCCCACGGCAAGAACCACCAACGGACGATCGGCGCGGACCGTACCTCGAAGATTCACCGGAGCATCGTACGAGCTGACCGGTGGGCCGACGACGTCAGTCGTCGGTGAAGCGATACAGCACGAAGTCCTTCTCCGCGCCACAGGCGATCACGTGGGTGTTCCACGAGCAGGACGAGCTGCGCACGTCCTTCAGCTCACCCAACTCGTCGACCTCCCCGGACTCGGCCCACACCCCAGCCAGCACCCGGTTGTCCGCGACCAGGCTGGGCGCCTTGGCGAAGACCAGCAGGTTGCCCGCGTCCAGGCGGACCGCCACCCCGCCCCGGTCGCGCAGCACCGGCTTGCCGGCGGCGTCGAAAACGGTGACGGTGGGCTCCGGCAACTCCCGTTGGGCGAGCACCTGCTCACCCAACGGAATCAGGCCGGTCACGCCCGGCGCCGACCACCTGATCATGCCCTCACCCTCGGTGGCCGCCACCACCTCGGTGCGCGCCGCGTCGTTGTTCGGCACCTGCAACAGGCAGGCCCGCCGCTCACCGCAGGCCACCAGCTCCTTCGGGCGGTACTCGTCGTTGCCGGAACGGTGCAGCACCACCGGCTCGGCGTCGGAACCCAGGTCGTACGCGAGCAGCTGGTAACCGCCCTCGTTGGCGGCCACGTACAGGCGGTCCTCGTGGGCGACCACCAGATCGTCGAGGTCGGCGACGCTCCCCCACTGGCGCAGCACCGCGCCGGATGCCATGTCGAGCAGCCGCACCGACCGGTCCGCACCCACCTGGACCAGTCGCCGCCCCTTGCTCGCCCACGGGTTTCGGGGCGTGCCGTCGAGGAAGGCAGGTCCGCCCGCCGCCGCGTCGGTGCCGACCGGCCGGACCACGGTACGGCCACCGGCGTACTGGCCGCGGGGGTTGGGCTGCGTCCACTTCGCCGAGCCGTTGGTCAGGCGCAGGCCGACCAGTTCGTCAGCGGCCCGGTCCACCAGCACCGCCGTGTCGTCGGCGAAGTAGACGTCGTCGTCACCACGCAGTACGCGCTGCCAGCGCTGCTCGCCGGTACGACCGTCGAGGACGGCCAGCGGTCGGGGGGTGCTGTCGCCCGGTGCGTCGGCGAGGACCGCTACCGCCCCGGGGACGGCGATGATCGTCTCCCAGTCGTCGGCCCGCACGTCGGTCTGCTCGCGCCACAACTCGCGGCCGTCGCCCGCGTCGACGGCCACCACCTCCAGCCGGTCGTCGGGCAGCGGAAACGCGAGGTAGGCCCGGTCGTCGAGCACCGCCGTCCACATGTCGAGCGGCCGTTCGGCGCCAGCCGACAGCCGGGACAGCTCGCGCAGCGAGTCGAACGTCAGATCCGGATAGCGGTCCCGGGTCAGGTAGAGCGTCGCCGCGGCGGCCACCCCGACCAGGGCCAGCACCGCGCCGAGCACCACCCAGCGCGCCCGTCGCCAGCCTGTCGCGCCGCCGGCCGGGGTCGGGGTGGCGCCGGCCAGGCCCGGCCTG
>NZ_JAKKFE010000021.1:0-39305 GCF_022230935.1 Micromonospora hortensis | reverse complement strand
CCCCTAACGGGGTGGCCTTATTTGCGTTTCCCTGAAGGATCCGACCCGGATTCCTGACACTCCGGTTACCCGATGACCGAGGCCGAGGCAGCCCGTTCAGGGCACCCGAAACCGCCACGGTCACGCTCGATCCTGGTTGTCGTGGCCTCAGCTGCGTTGGGACACCACTACATCCAGGATGTTGCACGATCTTTCAGTCTCGGGTCTGCATGCCGTCGCGGAGGTTGCGCAGCAGGCCGCCGGCGTCGCTGACCGACCGGCCCGGGAACATCGCCATGACCACGCTGCCGTGGTCGGCCCAGCCGCACACCGCGAAGTCCCCGCCCTCGCCACTGGTGCTCCCACACTTCAGCACCCCGCCGAGATCACCCGCGGGCAGCTCCCGCAGACCGTTAACCGCGCCGGTCTCGTCCGACATCAGGCGGAAGAGGCTGTCGAGGTCCCGTTCGGGCTGCCAGAGCAGGGTGGTGCCCCCGAAGATGAGCACCGAGCGCTTGTCGTCGGCCGGGTCGCGGTAGACAGTGCCGAAACTGCTGTCCAGTTCGATGTTCGCCGCCAGGCCGCTGCGCAGATAGTCGGCAGTGCTCTTGGCCCGCTCGCTGTCGTCGCGGGTCAGACCCGCCACCCGATCGGGTGAGGCCAGTTGGGTGTCCTTCTCCTGCGCCACCCGCCACCCACCGACACCGAGCACGCCGGCACCGGCGAGACCGACCACCAGTGCGACCGTCCAACCGATCTTGCGGCGGCGTGACCAGCCGCCGGATCGCTCGTCGGGGTCGCCTCCGGTGTCCCGGGTGCTCAGCTGGATCGGCTCTTCGGTCAGCTCGACCGGCTCGCGGCCGCCGTCGCGCGACCGCTCGGTGAGATGTGCGTCGGACATAGCCGACACCGTACGCGAACGGCAGGTGGCGCACGTCAGGTCTGCGGAAGCCCTCCGTAGACTTGTCCGGTGACCGAGAGACTGGATGCCCGACGCCCCGACGCCCCGACCCTTGCCGGCCAGTACCAGCCCGGTGAGGTAGAGCAGCGACGGTACGAGCAGTGGGTAGCCGGCGGGCACTTCCGGGCCTCCGCCGACAGCGACAAGCCCCCCTTCACCATCGTCATCCCGCCGCCGAACGTCACCGGCTCCCTGCACATGGGCCACGCGTTCGAGCACACGCTGATGGACGCGTTGACCCGGCGTAAGCGGATGCAGGGCTTCGAGGCGCTCTGGCTGCCGGGCATGGACCACGCCGGCATCGCCACCCAGAACCTGGTCGAGCGTCAGCTCGCCGCCGAAGGGCTGTCCCGGCACGATCTCGGCCGGGAGAAGTTCGTCGAGCGGGTCTGGCAGTGGAAGGCCGAGTCCGGTGGCGCCATCCTCGGCCAGATGCGCCGCCTCGGCGACTCCGTCGACTGGGACCGCGAGCGCTTCACCATGGACGCGGGGCTGACCCGCGCCGTCCAGACGATCTTCAAGAAGCTCTTCGACGACGGCCTGATCTACCGGGCGAACCGGATCATCAACTGGTGTCCGCGTTGCCTCACGGCGCTCTCCGACATCGAGGTCGAGCACACCGACGACGACGGCGAGCTGATCTCGATCCGCTACAGCGACGAGGTCGTGGTGGCCACCACCCGGGCCGAGACGATGCTCGGCGACACCGCTGTGGCGGTGCACCCCGACGACGAGCGCTACCAGCACCTGATCGGCACCGAGGTCGAGCTGCCGTTGACCGGCCGCCGCATCCCGATCGTCGCCGACGCGCACGTCGACCCGTCCTTCGGCACCGGCATGGTCAAGGTGACGCCGGCCCACGACCCTAACGACTTCGAGATCGGCCAGCGGCACGACCTGCCCGCGCTGACCGTGATGGACGAGCGCGGTGTGATCACTGTGCCCGGCCCGTTCGAGGGGTTGGACCGGTTCGAGGCGCGACCGGCGATCGTGGCAGCGCTGCGGGAGCAGGGCCTGATCGTCGCCGAGAAGCGCCCGTACGTGCACGCGGTCGGGCACTGCTCGCGGTGCAAGACCACAGTCGAGCCGCGGCTGTCGCTCCAGTGGTTCGTCAACACCGCCCCGTTGGCCCAGGCCGCAGGTGACGCGGTGCGCGACGGTCGGGTGCGCATCGAGCCGGCCGAGCTGGCCAAGCGCTACTTCGCCTGGGTCGACAACATGCACGACTGGTGCATCTCCCGCCAGCTGTGGTGGGGGCACCGCATCCCGGTCTGGTACGGCCCGGCGGGCGAGATCGTCTGCGTCGGCCCCGACGAGGCGCCGCCGACCGGCGAGGGTTGGCACCAGGACGAGGACGTCCTGGACACCTGGTTCTCCAGCGGCCTGTGGCCGTTCTCCACACTGGGCTGGCCCGAGCAGACCCCGGACCTGGCCAAGTTCTACCCGACCAGCGTGCTGGTCACCGGGTACGACATCCTGTTCTTCTGGGTCGCCCGGATGATGATGTTCGGCCTCTACGCGATGGACGGCCGGCCGCCCTTCGACGTGGTCGCGCTGCACGGCATGGTCCGTGACCAGTTCGGCAAGAAGATGTCGAAGTCCTTCGGCAACGTGGTCGACCCGCTGGACTGGATCGACCGGTACGGCGCCGACGCCACCCGCTTCACCCTGGCGCGGGGCGCGAACCCCGGCCAGGACGTCCCGGTCAGCGAGGAGTGGTGTCAGGGCTCCCGCAACTTCTGCAACAAGCTCTGGAACGCCACCCGGTTCGCCCTGATGAACGGCGCGCACACCACTGGCGACCTGCCCCCCACCGAGCAGCTCTCCACCGTCGACAGGTGGATCCTGTCCCGGTTGGCGCACGTCACCGCCGAGGTCGACGAGCAGTTCGAGGCGTACGAGTTCGCCAAGGTGTGCGACCTGCTGTACCACTTCGCCTGGGACGACGTCTGTGACTGGTACGTCGAGCTGAGCAAGCCGGTGCTCGCCGAGGGCGGTGAGCGCGCGGAGGCCAGCCGGCGCGTGCTCGGGCACGTGCTCGACCAGCTGCTGCGGCTGCTGCACCCGGTCATCCCGTTCGTCACCGAGGAGCTGTGGCTCGCGCTGACCGGCGGCGAGACGGTGCAGGCCGCCGCCTGGCCGGTGGCCGACCGGTCGCTGGTCGACGACGCCGCCGAGGCCGAGCTGGTCGGCGTGCAGCGGGTGGTCACCGAGATCCGCCGGTTCCGTTCCGACCAGGGGCTGCGCCCCACGCAGCGGGTGGCTGCCCGCCTGGACGGGCTGTCCGGCGCGGGTATCGCTGCCCACGAGCCGCTGATCCGTTCGCTGGTCCGGTTGGATCCGGCCGGTGACGACTTCCAGGCCAGCGCCACGTTGGCCATGCCCGGCGCCGTCGGTGTCGCGTTGGACACCCGGGGGTCGATCGACGTGGGCGCCGAGCGGGCCCGGCTGACGAAGGACCGCGCGGCAGCCGAGAAGGAGGTCGCGCAGGCCCGGGCGAAGCTCGACAACCCTGCCTTCATCGGCAAGGCCCCCGAGCCGGTGGTCACGAAGATCCGCGACCGGCTCGCCACCGCCGAGGCCGACCTGGTCCGGATCGACGCTGCTCTGGAGACACTGCCCTCGTGACCGACCGTAACGAATTCGCCGCCGTCGAGGCCGAGCTGAACGCCCGTGGCTTCACCCGCATGGTCTTCGAGCTGGACCGGATCGAGTCGCTGCTCGACCTGCTCGGCAGCCCGCAGCGGGCGTACCCGACGATCCACCTGACCGGCACCAACGGCAAGACCTCCACGGCGCGGATGATCGACTCGCTGCTGCGGGCGCACGGGCTGCACACCGGGCGGTACACCAGCCCGCACCTGGAGACCGTCCGGGAGCGGATCAGCCTGGACGGGGAGCCGGTCAGCGAGGAACGGTTCGCGTCGGTGTACCGGGAGATCAAACCGCTGGCCGAGCTGGTCGACGCGCGGTCTGACGAGCCGCTGACGTACTTCGACATGACCACCGCGCTGGCGTTCGCCACCTTCGCCGACGCGCCGGTCGACATCGCGGTGGTCGAGGTGGGCCTCGGCGGGGCCGAGGACGCCACGAACGTCCTCCAGGCCGGGGTCTGCGTGATCACCCCGATCGGGCTGGACCACACCGAGTGGCTCGGTGACACGCTCCAGGACATCGCGCTGGCCAAGGCCGGCATCATCCACCCGGGGGCCACAGTGATCTCGGCGGCCCAGGAGGAGGAGGCCGCCGGTCCCCTCCTCGAACGCTGCGCCGAGGTCGGGGCCACCATCGCCCGGGAGGGCGGCGAGTTCGGCGTGCTGGGTCGGGCGGTCGCGGTCGGCGGTCAGGTGCTCACCCTCCAGGGGCTGGGTGGCGTGTACGACGACGTGTTCATTCCGCTGCACGGTGCCCACCAGGCGCAGAACGCGGCAATGGCGCTCGCCGCCGTGGAGGCGTTCCTGGGTGCGGGGGCTCGACGTCAGTTGGACATCGAGGCGGTCCGGGAGGGCTTCGCGTCGACCAGCTCCCCGGGTCGGCTGGAGCGGGTCCGCAACGCCCCGACCATCCTGCTGGACGGTGCGCACAACCCGCACGGCATGAAGGCCACAGTCACCGCGCTCCAGGAGGAGTTCGCGTTCAGCAAGCTGGTGGCCGTGATCGGCGTACTGGCCGACAAGGACGCGGAAGCGCTGCTGGAGTTGCTGGAGCCGGTGGTCGACCAGGTGGTGGTCACCCGCAACACCTCGCCACGGGCGATGCCGACGGAGGAACTCGCCGCGCTGGCCGCCGAGATCTTCGGCGAGGAGCGGGTGGCCTCGGCCGAGGAGATGCCGGACGCCATCGAGCTGGCGGTGGCGATGGCCGAGGAGGACGTCCCCGGTGAGCTGAGCGGGGTCGGGGTGCTGGTCACGGGGTCCGTGGTGACTGTCGCCGACGCGCGTCGGCTGCTGAAGCGATGACCAGCCCGGAGCGGGACCCGCACCCCACCGAGGACCCGACCGGCCCGCCGGTCGAGCAGCCGGTGGGGGAGGAGGAGCCCACGGCCGGGCAGCCGCGACGCTCCGGGTTGCGCAACCCGGAGCGGGCGGTACGGGGTCTCGGTGCTGGCACCCTCAGCCTGGAGGCGCTGGTGCTGCTGCTGGCGATCCAGCCGATCCGGGTGGTCGGCGGTGACCTCGGCGGCGCCGCGATCGGTGCGGTGGTGGCACTGGCGGTGGCAGCAGTGGTGCTCGCCGGCATGATGCGTCGCCAGTGGGCCTGGAACGCCGGCACCGTGCTCCAGGGCCTGCTGTTGCTGGGCGGTCTGCTGCACTGGTCGCTGCTCGGGCTGGGCATCATCTTCGCCCTGGTCTGGGCGTACGCGTTGCACGTTCGCCGCGTCATTCTCGGCTGACGCCGGACCCGGCTGGCGCCGTCCGAAGGCGGGCCGGGTCAGGCGTCGGCGCGTTCGCGCCACTGGGTGAGCGCGACGCCGTGGCCATCCGGGTCGCGGAAGGCCGCCGCCCACCCCTCGAGCTTGGTGCCCCTGTTGACCACCCGGGGCGCGTACGTGAACCGGACGCCCGACCCGCGCAACCGCTCGTACGCCGCCTCGATGTCGCTCACCTCAAGGTTGACGTGCACGAGTCGACGGCTGATGGGCGCCGCCCCGGTCACCTCGCGCAGGACGATCCGGGTCGACCCGGAGGCCAGGACGGCGTTGTGGGCACCCTGGTCGACCTCGCTGAAGCCGAGCACGTCACGGTAGAAACCGAGCGACCGGGGCAGGTCGGTGACCAGCAGGGTGAGACCCACCCCGCTGATCGGCGCGGCCGGGTCCGCGGCCGAGCCGGCGTCGAACCCGAAGATCGCTTGGTCCAGTTCCTCGTCGGTCGCTGTCGTACGTGCGGCCCCGGCCGGGGAGGGATCGTCCAGCGGAAGATCGAGCGGGTCCAGCGGGTCGGCCGCGCCAGGGCCGGACCGCTGCGCGGGAGGTGGATCGAAGCGCTGCGCGTCGGGCTGGTCGAAGCGTTGCGCGTCGGGCTGGTCGAAGCGCTGCGCGCCGGGTGGTTCGACGGGGTCCTCGGCCGGCGCGGCGGTCGTGCCACCCGCCTCCGAAGCGTCGAACCGGTCGGCGGCGGGCTCGTCGAAGCGCTCCTCGGCGGGCGGGCGCGGCGCCGGAGTGGTCGCCCGTCGGGGCAGCCCACCGGACTGGGGCTCGACGACGACGCCCTCCAACACCATCGGACCACCTGGGCTCTGGTGAATCACCACGGGCTCGCGCTCCTCGGGCATGACGCCCGGGTCGTCGCGCGGGAGGTCGTCGCGCGAAGGGTCGGTGCGCAGCGGGTCACCGAGCGGGTCGCGGAACGGGTCACCGAGCGGGTCGCGGAACGGGTCACCGACCGGGTCCCGGAACGGGTCACCGGCCGGGTCGCGGAAGTCGTCGCGGAAGTCGTCGTCGGGTGCGCGGTCGGCCCACGGCGGCGCGTCCTGCTGGATCAACAGCTCGTCCATCGCCTCCGCGTCGGCGAACTCCGGCGGAAGATCGGCGACGGCAGCGGCGGTCTCGGCATGGGTCGGCACCTCGTCCCAGAGGACCTTGACGTGCCGCTGGTCGTCCAACGCGACCCGGATCGGCAGGGTCTGGCCCAGCGACGGCCACTTGGAGACTGGCACCCTCGGCTCAATGATCTTCTTGGACCGCGGCGGCAGACCAGGGGCGTCAATCACCAGTTGCAGTTCGCAGCGGCCGAACGCGTACTGGGTGGGTGGTTCGGAGGCGCTGTGCACGTGCCCGACGCCGACGACCCACGTGCGCCCGCCGCCGCGTACGGTCGCCAGCGCGATCGCCAGCACCAGCAGGGCGACCCCGAGGGCCACGATGGCCCAACTCGTCATGCCGAGCCCGAACAGGACGACGAACGTGGCCACGGTGCCCAGCACCGCGCCGATCAGCTTGCGTACCGGCGCGATGGGTCGGTTCCCGCCATTCGCCACAGTGGACCTCCCGGGGTCAGGACCAGGCTAGGCCGGATCGGCCACCGGGGGAAAGACCGGCCGCCGCGCCGGTGCCGGGACCGGGTCGCTAGGCTGACCGTACCGATCCCGAGCGTTCAGCGCGTACAGGAGGAACCCAGCGTGTCCAGCAACAGCCCGGATGAGCGCAGCCTCGTTCTGATCAAGCCCGACGCGGTCCGCCGCGGCCTGGTCGGCGAGGTCCTCTCCCGCTTCGAGCGCAAGGGGCTGCGGATCGACGCGATGGCGCACCGGACGATGGATGCCGCGCTCGCCGACGAGCACTACGCCGAGCACGTCGACAAGGCGTTCTACCCGCCGCTGAAGGACTTCATGACCGGCGGCCCGCTGGTCGCCCTGGTGCTCTCCGGCGACCAGGTCATCGACGTGGTCCGCGGGCTGGTCGGCGCCACCGACGGACGCAAGGCCGCCGCCGGCACCATCCGGGGTGACCTGTCGCTGTCCAACCGGGAGAACCTGGTGCACGCCTCCGACTCGACGGACAGCGCCAAGCGCGAGATCGCGCTCTGGTTCCCCGAGCTGGGCTGACGCCCACCGGCCCGGGGCCGACCGACGACGCCCGGGTTCATTCGATCGCCGGCACCTTCGCCGGGTTGCCGACCACGTAGATCCCGGTGATCTGTCCGTCGGCCGCGGCGATGGTCAGCGTGTACCGACTGCCGTCCGCGCGGGTGATCAACATCGCCGGTTCGCCGTTGAGCTCGACCGGATCCATTCCCACTCGGTGACGCGGACCGTAGACCCCTGCGTAGAACCGGGCGATCCGGTCGGGGCCGATGACCGGGTTGAGGGCGGCCCGCGCCCGACCGCCGCCGTCGTTCCACGCTGTGGCGTCGGCGGCCACCAGGTCGGTGAGCCTCGCCAGGTCACCGTCGCGGGCGGCGGCGAGGAACGCTTCCAGCAGCCGCTCCCGCTCCGGACGGCTGGCGGTGAACCGACGCTGCTCCTGCCGTACCCGCGCGGTCGCCCGATGGTGCAGCTGCCGGCAGTCGGCGACGGACCGGTCCAGGATCTCGGCGATCTCCGCGTACGGCAGGTCGAAGGCCGTGTGCAGGACGTACACCGCCCGCTCCGGCGGGGTGAGCCGCTCCAGGACGTGCAGCAACGCGGTGGAGAGCGAGTCGCGTAGCTCCACCCGGTCCAGTGGCCCGAACGGCGAGGGCGCGGTCGGCACCGGCTCGGGCAGCCACGTCCCGACGTACGTCTCGCGGGCCGCCTGCCGGGCCCGCAGCCGGTCCAGGGACAGCCGGGTGACCACCCGGGACAGGTACCGGCGTGGCTCCTCGACCCGGGTCCGGTCCACACCCAGCCAGCGCAGGTACGCCTCCTGGAGCACGTCCTCCGCGTCGTGCCGGCTGCCGAGCAGGCGGTACGCGAGCCCAAGCAGCATGGGCCGGTGCGCCTCAAGCGCACCGGCCGCCTGCGCTGCCGCCTCGGTGGTCACGCCTGGGCCGGAGGCTCCAGCCGCATCGTCACCCCGATCCGATTCCACACGTTGATTGTGGCGATCGCGATGACGAGGTCGGCCAGTTCCTTCTCCGACCAGACCTTCGCGGCGTCATCCCACACCTCGTCCGGCACCCCGTGCTCGCCGAGCCGGGTGACCGCGTCGGTGAGGGCCAGCGCGGCTCGCTCCCGCTCGTCGAAGAAGGGTGCCTCCCGCCAGGTGGCGACAGCGAACAACCGCCGGCTCGACTCGCCGTCGGCGAGCGCGTCCCGGCTGTGCATGTCCACGCAGTACGCGCACCCGTTGATCATCGACGCCCGCAGCTTCACCAGCTCCAGCACTGTGCGGTCGACATTCGTCTGGACGTACTTCTCCAACCCCAAGACGGCCTTGTACGCCTGCGGTGCGACCTCGGCCGGGTTCATCCGTTGCACGACTACCTCCTGATCGGTCCGACGCCTTTACGACGGGTAAGCCGGGGTGGGTCGTGACAACCGGGGCTGTGATCCCGCTCATGCCGGCGAGGTGGCGAGAGTGGTCGGCGGGGCTGGTCAGGCGGCTCTCCCGCCCCTGGGCGGGTTCGCCGTTAGTCGACGGCACGGCGGTGGGCGCGTCGAGTATCGTTGGACCCCGTAAGGCGATGACCCGGCCATCACCGGTGAGCCTCCGGAAGAACAGCCGGGCAACCGGCCCAGTAGAACCGGACGGGTGCGGCCCGTCACAGCCGACAATGAGCGGGCGGTCGATCCTGACCGCCAAGCGGGGTGGTACCGCGGGCCACCCGGGAGCGCCGTTCCAGGCGTACCCGGAGGTTCGTCCTCGCAGACCCACGTTGAGTGAGCTGCATGAGGAGAGCGACCCCCGATGGCCTATCCGTTGCACGACCCGACCGCCGCCGGTGTCCCGGCGAGCCCGGACCTGCCCGCGGTCGAGCGCCGGGTGCTGGAGCACTGGACGGCCGACAAGACCTTCGAAGCCAGCGTCGAGGCCCGCCCCGCCGGCACGGACGGCAAGAACGAGTACGTCTTCTACGACGGCCCGCCGTTCGCCAACGGCCTGCCGCACTACGGTCACCTCTTCACCGGCTACGTCAAGGACGTGGTGCCGCGCTACCAGACGATGCGCGGGCGGCACGTCGAGCGGCGCTTCGGCTGGGACTGCCACGGCCTGCCCGCCGAGGTGGTGGCCGAGAAGCAGCTCGGCATCACCAGCAAGGCGGAGATCATCGACCTGGGCGTGGACCGGTTCAACGAGGCCTGCCGCGCCTCGGTGCTGGAGTTCACCCAGGACTGGGAGCGGTACATCAACCGGCAGGCCCGCTGGGTCGACTTCACCAACGACTACAAGACCCTCGACCTGGACTACATGGAAAGCGTCATGTGGGCCTTCAAGACCCTGCACGACAAGGGTCTGATCTACGAGGGCTTCCGGGTGCTGGCGTACTGCTGGCGCTGTGAGACGCCGCTGTCGAACACCGAGACCCGGATGGACGACGTCTACCGGGACCGGCACGACCCCACCCTGTCGGTGTGGTTCGAGCTGACCGCCGACGAGTCCGCGCCGGAGCTGGTGCGCGGGCCGGTCAAGCTGGGCGTCTGGACCACCACGCCGTGGACCCTGCCGTCGAACCTGGCGCTCGCCGTCGGGCCCGACATCGAGTACGCGGTGCTCGAACGCGACGGCGACCGTTACCTGGTGGGGGCGGCGCGGCTGGCCGCGTACGCCAAGGAGCTGGAGGGCTACGAGCAGGTCGGCACGGTGTACGGCCGGGACCTGGCCGGACGCCGCTACACGCCGCTGTTCGACTTCCTCGTCGAGCAGGCCGGGGAGAACGCCTACCAGGTGCTCGGCGCGGAGTTCGTCACCACCGAGGACGGCACCGGGATCGTGCACCTGGCCCCGGCCTTCGGTGAGGACGACCAGAACGTCTGCAACGCCGCAGGCATCCCCACCATCGTCACCGTGGACGACCACACCCGGTTCACCGCGCTGGTCCCGCCGTACCAGGGTGAGCAGGTCTTCGACGTCAACAAGCCGGTGATCCGGGAACTGAAGGACCGGGGGGTGGTGCTCAAGCAGGACACCTACACCCACTCGTACCCGCACTGCTGGCGTTGCGACACCCCGCTGGTCTACAAGGCGGTGTCGTCGTGGTTCGTCGCGGTGACGCAGTTCCGGGACCGGATGGTCGAGCTGAACCAGGAGATCAACTGGACGCCCGGCCACATCAAGGACGGCTCGTTCGGCAAGTGGCTGGCCAACGCCCGGGACTGGTCGATCAGCCGGAACCGGTTCTGGGGCTCGCCGATCCCGGCGTGGAAGTCCGACGACCCGAACTACCCGCGCCTGGACGTCTACGGTTCGCTGGCCGACATCGAGCGGGACTTCGGCGTACGGCTGACCGACCTGCACCGGCCGGCGGTGGACGACCTGGTCCGCCCCAACCCGGACGACCCGACCGGTCAGTCGATGATGCGCCGGGTGCCGGAGGTGCTGGACTGCTGGTTCGAGTCCGGGTCCATGCCGTTCGCCCAGGTGCACTACCCGTTCGAGAACGCCGACTGGTTCGAGCACCACTACCCGGGTGACTTCATCGTCGAGTACATCGGGCAGACCCGCGGCTGGTTCTACACGATGCACGTGCTGGCCACCGCGCTGTTCGACCGGCCGGCGTTCCGCAACTGCCTGAGCCACGGCATCCTGCTCGGCTCGGACGGGCGCAAGATGTCCAAGAGCCTGCGCAACTACCCGGACGTTTACCACGTCTTCGACGCGTACGGCTCGGACGCCATGCGCTGGATGCTGATGTCCTCGCCGGTGCTGCGCGGTGGGGACATGGCGGTCACCGAGGCGGGCATCCGCGACGCCGTCCGGCAGGTGCTGCTGCCGCTGTGGAACGTGTGGTATTTCTTCACGCTCTACGCCAACGCCGACGGGTACCAGGCGCGGCGGCGCACCGACTCCACCCACCTGCTCGACCGGTACGTGCTGGCGAAGACGAACGAGCTGGTGTCCACTGTCGGCGCGCAGATGGACGCGTACGACATCTCCGGTGCCTGCGCCACCGTCCGGTCCTACCTGGACGCGTTGACCAACTGGTACGTGCGCCGGTCCCGGGACCGGTTCTGGTCCGGTGACGCCAACGCCTTCGACACCCTGTCGACGGTGCTGGAGACCCTCTGCCGGGTGGTGGCGCCGCTCGCGCCGCTGACCGCGGAGGAGATCTGGCGTGGCCTGACCGGGGAGCGTTCGGTGCATCTGACCGACTGGCCGGAGGCGAGCGAGTTCCCGGCCGACCACGACCTGGTCGCCGCGATGGACAACGTGCGGGCGGTCGCCTCGGCGGCGCTGTCGCTGCGCAAGGCCAAGGGGCTGCGGGTGCGACTGCCGCTGTCGAAGCTGACAGTGGCCTCGCCGGCCGCGGAGCAACTGCGGCCGTTCGCCGACCTGGTCGCCGACGAGGTCAACGTGAAGACCGTGGAGTTCAGCGCGGAGCTGTCCGCGTACTGCGAGCAGGTGTTGACTGTGGTCCCCCGGGCGCTCGGCCCACGGGTCGGCAAGCAGGTGCAGCAGGTGATCAAGGCGGTCAAGGCGGGCGAGTGGGAGCTGGTCGACGGTGCCCCGGTGGCCGCCGGCGTCACCCTCGCCGAGGGTGAGTACGAGTTGCGCCTGGTCGCCGCCGACGCCGAGCATTCCGCGCCGCTGCCCGGCGGCGAGGGCGTGGTGGTGCTGGACACCGACGTCACCCCCGAGTTGGCAGCCGAGGGGCTGGCCCGCGACGTGGTGCGGGTGGTGCAGCAGGCCCGCCGGGACGCCGATCTGGACGTCTCGGACCGGATCGTGGTGTTGGTGTCGGCGTCTGACGAGGTACGCGCGGCGGTGTCCGCGTACGTCGACTTCGTCTCCGCGGAGGTGCTGGCCGACTCGGTGGACTTCGCCGAGGGCCCGGGCGGCTCCGTCGTCGAGGGCCGGAACGGCTCCGCCGTCGAGGGTCTGGAGGGCTTCGCTGGCGAGGCCGGCGATGGTGAGCGGGTAACTGTGGTCGTCCGCCGGGTATAACGGACCATCGCCAGGGTGCGGGCGCCTCACCACCTCCGTCCGGGAGGTGTGGAGGCGTCCGCTACCGTGACACCGCCTGTTCGCACCTGATCTGCCGGAGGACCAGTGCCCCTGCTCTACACCATCGGCAAGCTCACCGTGGCGCCCACGCTGCGGTTGGCGTTCCGCCCGACCGTGGAGGGGCTGGAACACGTGCCGGAGACCGGTGGCGCTGTCTTCGCCGGCAACCACCTCTCGGTGGCCGACGAGTTGTTCCTCGGCACGGTAGTGCCCCGGCACCTGGCGTTCTGGGCCAAGTCGGAATACTTCAAGGGCGCCGGCGTGAAGGGTGCGATCTCCAAGTTCGTCCTCACCGGCCTGGGTGCGATCCCGGTCGAGCGGGCCGGTGGCCGGGCGGCGCTGTCCGCGTTCGACGCGGCGATCCCGGCGCTCAGGGGCGGTGACCTGGTGGTGGTCTACCCGGAGGGCACCCGCTCGCCGGACGGCAAGCTCTACCGGGGGCGGACCGGCGCGGCCCGGCTGGCGATCTCGGCCGGCGTGCCGATCATCCCGGTCGGCATGATCGGCACGGACAAGGCGCAGCCGATCGGTGCCCGGGTGCCCCGGCCGGGCACTGCCAAGATCACGGTTCGATTCGGCAAGCCGCTGGACTTCACCGGCCGACCGGACGACCGCACCTCGCTGCGGCAGATGACCGACGAGCTGATGAGTGAGATCCAGAAGCTCACCGGCCAGGAGTACGTCCCCCGCTACGCCCCGCCGCGCGCCCACCCGGACCCGACCCGCGAGGCCTGACCCCGCCGGGCGCACCCTGCCCGGCCCTTGGCCTTCCGGTCGCGAAGCACCCGGTCTCAAAGGCGGTATACCTCTGAGTCATAAATATGACTCAGAGGTATACCGCCTTCTGCCTCGTGGCCTCGGTGCGCCGTGACGCTACGTCACGACTGCCGCCGGTGCGCGTGCCGCTTGGGCCGAGCGCCCCGGGTGCGAATCACCGCGCCCCGGTCAGCCGGTGTCCGGCTCAGCCCCGCTCGGGCTGGACGATCTGGGCGCGCAGGGTGCCCAGCAGGTCGGCACTGTCGGCGACGGAGAGTCGGGTGAACACGCCGGTGGCGATGCTGCCGTGGTCCACCGACGTGCAGACCACCACGGCACTGCCGTCGGCGCTACCCACCGCGCACCGTTCGTGCCTGCCCCGCACGCCGGTGTCCACGCTCTCCGGGGCATCCAACGCGTACCGGTCGGTGAGCCGGCTGATCTCGGCTTCCGCGTCCGACTCCGGGCTCAGCCGGAAACCGGTGCCGCCGAAGACGGTCACCCGCTTGCCGTTCGTCGTGGCGTAGACGCCGGCGAACGTGTCCTCGGCCAGCCAGTGCTCCTTCCGTACCTCGTTCTCCAACTTCTGGGCGGCCTCGGTGCTGCGGCTGTCCTGCCGCAGGCTGAGGTCGTCCACCTGGACGGGCAGGGCCGCGCGCGCCGGGTACTGGGCCGAGATCGGGAACCCGTAGTAGGCGGGGCAGCCACAGCAGCAGGCCAGGGTGAGCAGCAGCAGCCACGGCCAGCGGCGTCGTCGGCGGGCCGGCGCCGGCCCGTACCCCTTGGGGGCCTGCCAACCGGGCGGCGTCGGCGGTGGCGCTGCGGATCGCCGACCTCGGCGCTGCTTGGGCACCTTCGGCGGCGCGGGTGGTGCGGGTGGCGACATCGGCCGGGCCGGCACCATGGGTCCGACGGCCCGGGGTGCGCTCGGGGCGGCCGGCGGTGGCACCGGGTGCGACCCGGCCGGGGAAACGGGCGGCCCGGACCACTGCCGGGTGTCCCGCGACGGGGCCGGAGGAGCGGGCGGCCCGGACCACTGCCGGGTGTCCGGCGGCGTCGGATACGACAGCGTGGGCGGCAGCGGGGGCAGTTCGGCGGAGGGCAGGTCCCAGCCGCCGGTGTCCACGCCGGCCCACGGGTCGACAGGGGTCTGGTGCTCCGGCGGCCCGACGGTCACCGGCGGGGGAGGGGTCGGCTCGGCCGACTCGCCCCAGGCGGTTCGGCGGGGCAGCGGCGGTGGCACCGGGGCCGAACCACTCCACCTGGGCGCCGGGACCTCAGCGGTCGCGGCAGGCTCCGGCTGGCCCGGGGCTTCAGGCTGGCCCGGGGCTTCAGGCTGGTCCGGGGGTTCCTGGTGGTCCGGGGGTTCCGGCTGATCCGAGGGTTCCTGGTGGTCCGAGGGTTCCGGCTGATCCGAGGGTTCCGGCTGGTCCGAGGGTACGGGTGGGGAGGTCGGCTCGTCGGCGACCGCCCGGTCCCGCTCCGGCTCCGCGCCCGGGGTGCTCCCGTCGGCCGGCCGTGCTCCCGGCTGGGGCTCCGGCATCGCGGCAATCTCCTCTCGCGCCGAACCGAGGTTAATACCGCGCCGCCACCACCGCCGATCGGGCGTGCGCGCGATCGCCGCCGAACGAACGCGTACCCTTGGGCATCATGAGTGCCCCGTCCACGACGCCGCGCGCGGCCGCGACCAACTCCGTGTGGTCCCAGCTCGAGCCGCTGCTACCCCAGATCTCCAAGCCCATCCAGTACGTCGGGGGCGAGTTGGGTGCGGTGACGAAGGACTGGGACTCGGCCACCGTGCGTTGGGCGCTGATGTATCCCGACGCCTACGAGGTGGGCCTGCCCAACCAGGGCGTGCAGATTCTCTACGAGGTGCTCAACGAGCTGCCCGACACCCTCGCCGAGCGGACGTACGCGGTCTGGCCGGACCTGGAGACGCTGATGCGCACGCATGGCGTGCCGCAGTTCACCGTCGACGCGCACCGGGCGGTGCGCGGATTCGACGTGTTCGGCATCTCCTTCTCCACCGAGCTGGGCTACACCAACATGCTCACCGCGATCGACCTGGCCGGCATCCCGATGCTGGCCGCCGACCGCACCGACGCCGACCCGGTGATCGTGGCCGGCGGGCACGCCGCGTTCAACCCTGAGCCGATCGCCGACTTCATCGACGCAGCGGTGCTCGGCGACGGCGAGGAAGCGGTCCTGGAGATCACCGCGATCGTCCGGGAGTGGAAGGCCGAGGGCTCCCCGGGCGGCCGCGACGAGCTGCTGCTGCGGCTGGCCCGCACCGAGAGCGTCTACGTGCCGCGCTTCTACGACGTCGACTACCTGCCGGACGGCCGGATCCAGCGGGTCGTACCGAACCGGGCTGACGTGCCGTTCCGGGTGCACAAGCGCACGACGATGGACCTGGACGCCTGGCCGTACCCGAAGAAGCCCCTCGTTCCGCTGGCCGAGACGGTGCACGAGCGGTACGCGGTGGAGATCTTCCGGGGCTGCACCCGGGGTTGCCGGTTCTGCCAGGCCGGGATGATCACCCGCCCGGTGCGGGAACGGTCGATCACCACTGTCGCGCAGATGGTCCGCGAGGGCCTGGAGTTCTCCGGCTTCAACGAGGTCGGCCTGCTGTCGCTCTCCTCGGCGGACCACTCCGAGATCGGCGACATGTGCTCGGGCCTCGCCCAGCAGTACGAGGGCACCAACGTCTCGCTGTCGCTGCCCTCGACCCGGGTGGACGCCTTCAACATCGACCTCGCGCAGGAGCTGTCCCGCAACGGGCGGCGTACCGGCCTGACCTTCGCCCCGGAGGGCGGGTCGGAGCGGATCCGCAAGGTCATCAACAAGATGGTGTCGAAGGAAGATCTGATCCGTACGGTCGTCACCGCGTACACCAACGGGTGGCGTCAGGTGAAGCTCTACTTCATGTGCGGCCTGCCCACCGAGACCGACGAGGACGTCCTCGAGATCGCCGAGATGGCCCACGAGGTGATCAGGGCCGGCCGGGCCGCGACCGGCTCCAAGGACATCCGCTGCACCGTTTCCATCGGCGGGTTCGTGCCGAAGCCGCACACCCCGTTCCAGTGGGCAGCGATGGACCGTCCGGAGGTCATCGACCACCGGCTCAAGATCCTCAAGCAGGCCATCAACGCGGACCGGTCGCTGGGCCGGGCCATCGGCTACCGCTACCACGACGGCGAGCCGTCGCTCATCGAAGGGCTGCTCTCCCGGGGTGACCGCCGGGTCGGCTCGGTCATCCGCAAGGTCTGGGAGAACGGCGGCCGGTTCGACGGGTGGAGCGAGCACTTCTCGTACCAGCGCTGGGTGGAGGCCGCGGCCGAGACGCTGCCCGCGTTCGGGGTGGACCTCGACTGGTACACCACCCGTCAGCGCGACGAGCTGGAGGTCCTGCCCTGGGACCACCTCGACTCGGGTCTGGACAAGGACTGGCTCTGGCAGGACTGGCAGGATTCGTTCAGCGAGTTCGAGCAGGACGACTGCCGGTGGACGCCCTGCTTCGACTGCGGCGTCTGCCCGTCGATGGACACGGAGATCCAGATCGGCCCCACCGGCAAGAAGCTTCTGCCGCTCACCCCGCTGGGTGGCAACGGCATGAAGGTCCCGTCGGGCCACTCGCACTCGCACTCGCACCCCTGACCGGGCTGCCTTCGGGCAGCGCCGGTCGGCGGTGACCCACCACCCTCCACATCAGACATGTCACGCCAACGGGTCCGCGTCTCGCGGGCCCGTTGGCGTTGTTCGGGCTCGGCCCGCGCGGTGGCCCGCACCGGACCTTCCGCGAGATCGGCAGCCATCTGTACCACGTGCTGGTGGCTGGGGCTGCCTCGACTAGGTCAGACTCGATACGCTGCGTCTGACATGGACCGACCCGGCGGGTCGGGGACGGGGGAGGAAACGCATGGGCAGCATCCCGCCGCCGAGCATCGGCGATCTGCAAGTCAGCGTCGAGGACCTGGACGCCGCCGCCACGTACGTCGAGCGGCTCAGGCAGTACATCGACGACACCATCAAGTACGAGATGGAACGCATCAAGACGCGGATGAAGGGCGACAGCAACAACGCCCAGACCGTCCCGAACGGCACTCCCTTCGGCGCGTACGAGGACGCCGTCATGCAGTGGCGGGCCCTGGAGACCTCCACGGCGAACATGGAAGCGCACCTCACGACGCTCTCCCAGAAGCTCGTCGCGCTGAAGGAGGGCACCGAGGAGATCGCCAAGGCGTTCCGCGACACCGAGGCGCGTAACGGCGCCAACGGCAAGGAGATCGAGCGGCTGCTGGAATCGGCGGCGCCGCCGCCCACTGCCAGCGGCGCACCCACCTACCCGTACACGGCCTGAGGGGGACGTCATGGCTGGAGGAACCTGGGAGCGGTGTGTCCGCGAGGTGACGCTCTCCGCGGACCCGGAAACGGTTGGATCGGTCGGAGCGGGCTGGAGCAACCTCTCGAGCGGCCTGCAACAACTGCGGGACGCGCTCGTCGGTCGATCGTTCGTCGGTCCGATCGCGACGGGCCAGGAGCGCCCGCACGTCGGCGGTCTGCCCGGGATGCTCGCCGGTTGGCAGGGCAGCGGTGGCGATGCGTACCGCGAGCACCTGGGCAAGATCGGCAAGCAGATCGAGGATCTCATCACCGACGCGACGAACGTCAGTGGCGCGTTGACGCGGATCGAGGGCGACATCCGCAAGTCGGTCTCCACGATCCCGATCCCCCTGATGGACGACTTCGGCTTCAACGAGTGGAGCCTGCCCAACGGCACCGAGCTCGACGATGCCCGCGACGGCGAGAGCTCGTCGGGGTTCCTCGCCGCGCTGCGCAAGGACTACCAGAACAACCCCGGCTCGTACGCCGACGGCGCGTTCCGTGACAAGGCCGACGACCTGGAAGCGACGATGAAGGTCGACGGCCAGGCCGGTGACCAGAAGCGGGGCGGCTGGTGGGACACCGGAGCCCACCTGGACAACTGGTACCGGGACAATCAGAACGCGGCGAACACCGCGATGGCGCCGCTGCCCCAGGCTGTCTATACGGAGCGCCCCAAGCTCACCGTCAACAGCCCGGATAAATCGGATATAGAGGACGATATTCGTCGGGACCCCCGGGTCCCGCCCTCGGGGCGACCCGACATCGGTGGTGGCGAATTCGGCGGGAAGCCCGACATCGGTGGTGGCGGCCCCACGATCGGCAGCAGGCCACCGACCATCGGCGACACGGGCGGTCCGACGTCCGCCGTCGACCCGTTCTCCCCGACCAAGCCCGGTGGGCTCGGCGATGGCTCGCCCACCGGCGGCACCGGTCAGTTCACACCCCCGTCGACGGGCTCCGGCTTGCCGGGCTACGCGGACGGTGACGCTGGCTACAGCAGCGGTCTGGCTGGCGCCACGCCGGGCGGGGTCGGCGGCCTGGGCGGCGGCATCGGCGGCGGCGGGGTCGGCAGCGCCGGTCTCGGTGGCGCCGGCGGTGGTTTCGGAGGCGGTGCCGGCGTCGGCTCGGCCGGCGGGATCGGCGGCGGCGCCGGTGGTGGCCTGGGCGGCGGTGCCGGGATCGGCGTGGGCGGCATCCCCGGCATGGTGGGTGGCGGCAACGGAAAGCTGCCGCCGATGACGAGCGCGGCGAACGCGTTGCGCACGGCCCAGGCCGCCGGCGGCGCCGGGATGGCGGGCGGCGCGCGTGGTGCCGGCGTCGGCGGTGCCGGAATGATGGGCGGCGGCATGATGGGCGGCGCGGGTGGCGCCGGGCAGGGTGGCGGCACCGGCTCCGAGCACTCGTCGTGGTTGACTGAGGATGACGATCCGTGGGGCCCTGGTGACGGTGCGTCCCCGGGTGTCCTTCGATGAGGATGGACGGATGAGGGTGAACGTCGCAGGCCTCCGGCCGGTAGTCGCCTGTCTGGTGGCGGGGTTCCTGGTGGTGGGGGCCGCTCAACCGGCGGTCGCCGCCCCCCGTCGGGCCGAGCAGTGGTATCTGGACGAGCTCCGGATCGACCAGGTGCACAAGATCTCGACCGGGCGGGGCGTGGTGGTGGCCGTGGTCGACACCGGCGTCGAGGCCAGCCACCCGGACCTGCGAGGTCAGGTGCTTCCCGGTGGACGCAGCTACGGCGCCTCCGGAGACGGCCGGGCCGATGAGGTCGGGCACGGGACGCACATGGCCGGCATCATCGCGGCGAAACCCAGCCGTGACGGGGTGGACGGCATCGCACCCGGCGCGAAGATCCTGCCCATCAAGATGCGCAAGGAGGACGGGGTCTACACCGACGCCGGGATTGCCCGGGGCATCCGGATGGCCGTCGACGGTGGGGCCAAAGTGATCAACGTGTCCATTGGTGGCCCCGGCTTCGCCAATCCCGTGCAGAAGAGCGCAATCCAGTACGCGTTGGACCGTGACGTCGTCCTGGTCGCCTCCGCTGGTAACACCGCCCAGGGCCGCACCACGGTGGGCAAGCCCGCCAACACCCCCGGTGTGATCGCGGTGACCGGGACGACCAAGGGCGGCGCGTTCTGGTCCGGCTCCGTCCAGGGGCCGGAGTCGGTGGTCGCCGCTCCCGGCGACAGCGTCTACAACGTCACCAACGAGGGGGGCTACGGCTGGGGTGACGGCACCTCCGACTCCGCTGCGATCGTCTCCGCTCTGGCCGCGTTGATCCGAGCCAAGTACCCGGACCTCAACGCTCCGAGCGTGATCAACCGGATCATCCGGACCGCGCGCGACGCGGGCCCGTCCGGGCGAGATCCGCAGTACGGCTTCGGGGTGATCGACCCGATCAAGGCGCTGACGGCCAACGTGCCACCGGTCACCGTCAACCCGCTGCTCGACCCGGCCGCGGCGGCGACCGACCCCGGTCCGGCCCGTGCCGAGGGCGCGGACGAGGAGTTCGACGTCACCCAGCACGGCGATCGCGGTGGCCCCACCGACCAGCAGGTCATGGTGATCGGCATCGGCATCGCCGTGGTGCTGGTGTTGCTGCTGGGTCTGGTGGTCTTCCTCATCTGGAACCGCCGCCGGTACCGGCGGGAGGCGGCCCGGGCGGCTGACATCCCGGACGAGGTGCTCGACCGGGCGGCCCAGGGCGCGTACCCGCCGCCTGACGCGAGTTACGCCCCACCGCCGGGCTACCCACCCCCGCCCGGTCATGCCCCTCCTACCGGATATGCCCCGCCTTCCGGTTACGCCCCGCCCTCGGGTTACACCCCGCCCTCGGGCTACGGCCCGCCGCCCGGCGGGACACCGCCCGCGCCGCCGAGAGAGCGGTAACCCGTCCCGATCAGGGTGGCCGGCTGGTGACCTCCGTGTCGCCGGCCGGCCATCGGCTTTCGCGCCGGGTGGTCACGACCCCGGCGACCGGTTGGTGACCGTCTGTCCGGCGGCTCGGCCGCCCCGGCTGCGTACCGTCACGAGCCCTGCGCCAGGATGGGCGGACACGCAGGTACACCCGAGGAGCCCACGATCGCCAGAAAGCCTCAACCCGAGGGCGGCCAGGCACCGGTCGTCCAGCGCGTCCGCATCCGGTACGCCAAGCGCGGGCCGCTGCGATTCACCTCGCACCGGGATTTCGCCCGGGCGTTCGAGCGCGCGCTACGCCGGGCCGCTGTGCCGGTCGCCTTCTCCCAGGGTTTTCACCCGCACCCGAAGATCTCTTATGCGAGCGCCGCGCCGACCGGGGTGGCGAGCGAGGCGGAGTACCTGGAAATCGCCCTTCAGGCGACCGTCGACCCGGAGGCGTTGCGCGCCGCGTTGGACGCCGCCCTCTCGCCGGGGCTGGACGTCCTGGACGCCGTGATCGCCGAAGGGGGCAACCTGCCGGACCGGATCGAGGCGTCGCACTGGCACATCGAGTTGCCTGAGGTCGACACCGCGGTGCTGCGCGCCGCGGTGGACGCCTTCGTCGCGGCCGAGGAGGTGCTGGTCGAGCGGATGACCAAGCAGGGCCGACGTACTTTCGACGCCCGAGCCGCCGTGATATCGATCGATGTCCAACTGCCTACGCCGACGCCTTCCGGGGCGCCGGCCGTACCGTGTGCGATACTCGAACTGGTCGTGCGGCAGGTCACCCCGTCCGTACGGCCCGATGACGTCCTTTCCGGCCTCCGCGTGGTGGCCGACCTGGAGCCGCCGGTTTCGCCGAGGGTGACACGGCTGGCTCAGGGCACGTTGACCGCGCAGGGTGCGATCGTGGATCCGTTGGATGCGGACCGCGACGGGGCAGCCATCGTTGGGCACTGACCGACGGTCGGTGTTCTGGCAGGCAGACTTCGGCGGTCGCGCACCACGCGCGCCCGGCGGAAACACTTTTGCGGCGACCCTGCGTGGCAGCGCTCACCCGCGCCCGGGCTAGCCAGAACTGGAGAACGTCCATGCTCGAGAACGAGCCCGAGGGCGGCGAACGGACCGGTTCACAGCCGGCCGGTGACACCGCCGACCAGAGCACCACGGCCGACGGCGCCGCCGTCGAGACCTCCACCACGGCTGTCGGTTCGGCCTCGGTGGAACCGGCCGGCGCGGAGAGCGCTCCCGCTGAGGCCGCCGAACCGGCCGCCCCGGTGCGGCGCACCCGGGCGACCCGTCGTCGGGCCGCCCCGCTCAACCAGCCGGAGCAGACCGACGCCCCGATCGAGGCGCCCACCGGTGGCGCCGGCAACGTCGAGTCGCCGCAGGCGGAGGTCTTCGCCCCGGTCTCCGGTGACCTGGACGTCGCACCGAAGACCCCCCGGCGCCGCCGCAAGGCCACCCCCGTCGAGACGACCGCCGAGGAGCCGCTGGTTGCCGCCTCTGCGGAGGCGGCCTCGGCCGAGGTGGTGCCGCCGGTCAAGGTGACCCGTACCCGGCGAAAGAAGGCCACGCCGGCGGCCGTCGAGGAGCCGCCCGCCGTCGAGCAGCCGGCCGCCGCCGACGAGCCGCTTGCGGTCGAGGAGCCGGTCGTCGAGGAGCCGGACATCGCTGAGGAGCCGGCGGAGTCCGACCTGCGCGAGGCCGAGGCCGAGTTGAACGACTCCCCGGCCCTCCCGAGCACGTCCGCCGCCGAGCTGGCCTGGAGTAGCGGTGCGCAGGACCGCTCCGGCGAGGTGCCACCGGGTGTGGCCGTCTCCGGTGTGACGGATGAGCCGAACGAGCCGGCCGAGATCGAGCCGGAGCAGCCGCGTACCCGTCGTCGACGCGCCGCGCTCTCCGCGCCCACAGTGCTGTTCATGGCACCCCAGCCGGACGCCGTGCCGGTGACCCGACCGGTGGAGCCCGCCGCGGCGACCGAGGAGCCGGCCGTCGAGGAGGCCGCCGAGCCGTCCCGCCGCCGTCGGCGTGGCCGCCGCGAGGTCGAGCCGGTGGAGCCGATCGAGGCCATCGAGGCCGAAGAGGAGCCGACCGACGAGGCCGACGAGGCCGCCGAGGCGGATGAGGACGACGAGGACAGCGCCGCCGCGCGTCGCCGCCGCCGGCGTGGTCGCCGGGGCCGGGGCCGGGGCAAGGGCGGGGCCGACGACGCCGAGGACGAGGAGTCCGAGGAGGCGGCGCAGGCCGACGAGGAAGAGACCGCCGAGGCAGAGGTCGAGGCTGACGAGGACGAGGAGTCCGAGGGCGGGGACGGTCTGACCCGTCGTCGTCGTCGCCGTCGTCGTCGGGGCGCCGGTGACACCGAGGGCGCGGCGGACGACGGTGTGCCGACCGTGGTGAAGATCCGCGAGCCGCGCCGGACCGTCGACGAGGTGCAGGGTGTGTCCGGCTCGACCCGGCTGGAGGCCAAGCGCCAGCGCCGCCGGGACGGTCGGGAGCAGCGCCGTACCCGCCCGCCGATCCTCAGCGAGTCGGAGTTCCTGGCGCGCCGGGAGGCCGTCGACCGGGTGATGGCGGTCCGCCAGCGCGGTGACCGTACCCAGATCGCCGTCCTGGAGGACGGCGTGCTGGTCGAGCACTACGTCACTCGCAACTCCTCCGGGACGATGGCCGGCAACGTGTACCTCGGCAAGGTGCAGAACGTGCTGCCGAGCATGGAGGCCGCGTTCGTCGACGTCGGTCGGGGCCGCAACGCCGTGCTGTACGCCGGTGAGGTCAACTGGGACACCTCCGGGCTGGAGGGGCGGGCCCGCTCGATCGAGCAGGCGCTGCGCTCCGGCGACTCGGTGCTGGTCCAGGTCACCAAGGACCCGATCGGGCACAAGGGCGCACGGCTGACCAGCCACATCGCGCTCTCGGGCCGGCACCTGGTCTACGTACCCAACGGCAACGCCTCGGGGATCAGCCGCAAGCTGCCGGACAACGAGCGCAAGCGGCTGCGGGACGTGCTCAAGAAGCTGGTCCCGGACGGCGCGGGCGTGATCGTCCGGACGGCAGCCGAGGGCGCCACCGAGGACGAGCTGGCCCGCGACGTCAAGCGGCTCCAGGCGCAGTGGGAGGACATCCAGGCCAAGGCCGCCGAGGGTGGCGCTCCAGCGCTGCTCTACGGAGAGCCAGACCTGGTCATCCGGGTTGTCCGGGACCTGTTCAACGAGGACTTCCGCGAGCTGGTGATCGAGGGCGAGCAGTCGTACGACGTCGTCGAGTCGTACCTGTCGCACGTCTCCCCGGACCTTGTCGACCGGGTGCGCCGGCACGTCGGCACGAGTGACGTCTTCGCCGAGTACCGGATCGACGAGCAGATCATCAAGGGCCTGGACCGCAAGGTCTTCCTGCCCTCCGGCGGCTCGCTGGTGATCGACCGCACCGAGGCGATGACTGTCGTCGACGTCAATACCGGCAAGTACACCGGCTCCGGGGGCAACCTGGAGGAGACGGTCACCCGCAACAACCTGGAGGCGGCGGAGGAGATCGTCCGTCAGCTCCGGCTGCGGGACATCGGCGGCATCGTCGTGATCGACTTCATCGACATGGTGCTGGAGTCGAACCGTGAGCTGGTGCTGCGCCGGCTCACCGAGTGCCTGGGCCGGGACCGCACCAAGCACCAGGTCACCGAGATCACGTCGCTCGGCCTGGTGCAGATGACCCGTAAGCGGATCGGCGCGGGCCTGCTGGAGGCGTTCAGCGAGACCTGCGAGTGCTGCAAGGGCCGGGGCGTCATCATCCACACCGAGCCGGTGCCGGAGAAGCCGCGTCCCGCCGGTGCGGGGGAGAAGGTCAAGGCTGTCGCCTCGGCGGTGGCTCCCGCTCCCGCTCCGGCGGCCGAGCAGGGTGCCACCTCGTCCCGCCGCAGGGCACGCAAGAACGCCCCGGCCGCGGCCGAGCGGACTGCTGTCGAGGTCGTCGACACCGACACCACGGCCGAGCCGGGCGCCGACTACCAGGACACCATGGGCTACGACCTGTCCCGCTACGAGTCGGACACCGCCGCCGCACCGGCGATCTCCGACGCTCAGCAGGGCGAGTCGGCCCGGCTGGCCGCGGCGGACGATCCGGACGCGCTCGCTGACGGTGAGGGCGACGAGGAGACCACCGAGGGCGGGGGCGGCCGTCGCCGGTCGCGTCGCGGTGGCGCACGTCGGCGGACCCGCCCCTGAGCGCCTGACCGGCCCCGTGTTTGACGAGGTCCCTCTCCCGGCAAAGTGACGGGGGAGGGACCTCGTCGTTGTGGCCACCCGGTCGTCGATCGGCCGTCCCAGGTCAGGAGAAGAAGATGCGCCGTCTGCTCGCCCTCACCGCGCTGCTCACCATGCTCTCCGTCGCGGCCGGCTGCTCCACCGGTGGGACCGCCGAGGGCGCTGGCTCGGCGGCCGCTGGCACCCCTCCCGGCCCGACCGGCAGGCCGGCCAGCGGTGGTGTGGCGGGCGGCAACGCCACCGAGGTCTGCGCCGCCGCGCAGGAGGCCAGCACGACCGCCGTCCGGACGTACGTGGGGGAGTTGGGTCGGATGCTCGCGGCGGTGGGCGCCGGGGACAGCCGTACGGCCGAGGCTGCCCGGGTACGGGCCGAGGCGGCGCTGGCGAAGTGGCGGACCGTACTGCGGGAGCAGTCGGAGCGGACCGACGATCCGCAGCTCAAGACGCTGCTCACCGACCTCGGCACCGAGGTTTCCGCTCTCGGTGCCGACGTCGAGTCGATCGACGAGACCGAACTCGACCGGCTCCAGCAGCGCCTCGACCAGCTCTGCGCGCGCTGACCAGGGCGGGCCGGTTTGGGGTCCGGGCTCGCGATGGCGTACTCTTGCCTGCGGCCCACCTTTGGTGTGCCGAGTTCCCGTGTGCCCGCGCCGCCGTGCACTGCTACCCGGCGAGCCGCTGCGGGAACGACCGCCAGCAGCCTCAACGACAGGGAGTCCGCCTCCGATGTACGCGATCGTCAAGACCGGCGGCAAGCAGTACAAGGTCGCCGAGGGCGACGTGATCGAGGTCGAGAAGCTCACCGGTGCCCCCGGTGACGCGGTGAAGCTCACCGCGGTGCTCCTCGTCGACGGTGACGACCTGGTGACCGACGCGGCGAAGCTTGCCGAGGTCGCGGTGTCCGGCGAAATCGCCGCGCACACCAAGGGCCCGAAGATCCGGATCCACAAGTTCAAGAACAAGACTGGCTACCACAAGCGCCAGGGTCACCGTCAGCCGTTGACCCAGGTCAAGGTGACCGGCATCTCCAGCGGGAAGTAGGTCGTCCTCCAATGGCTCACAAAAAGGGTGCGTCCAGCTCGCGTAACGGTCGTGACTCCGCGGCCCAGCGACTCGGCGTGAAGCGCTTCGGTGGTCAGGTCGTCAGCGCCGGTGAGATCATCATCCGGCAGCGTGGCACCAAGTTCCACCCCGGTGACCTGGTCGGCCGTGGCGGCGACGACACGCTGTTCGCGCTGTCCGCCGGTGCGGTCCTGTTCGGCACCAAGCGCGGTCGCAAGACCGTCAGCATCGTTCCGCAGCAGTAGTTCTCGGGCTAAGCGGGCCGCGGACCTCCGGGTCCCGGCCCGCTTAGCCTTTTTAGCGAAGTGCGAGGTTGGACCTCGCTGGAAGGATTGACGCCGTGGCAACGTTCGTTGACCGGGTCGTTCTGCATTTGCAGGCCGGCGATGGCGGGCACGGTTGTGCCTCGATCCACCGCGAGAAGTTCAAGCCCTTCGGTGGGCCGGACGGCGGCAACGGTGGGCACGGGGGCAGTGTGTCCCTGGTGGTCGACCCGCAGGTGACCACGTTGCTCGACTTCCACTTCCACCCGCACGTCAAGGCCGACAACGGCAAGGGCGGCGCCGGCTCGAACCGGGACGGGGCCAACGGCCACAACCTGGTGCTGAAGGTGCCCAACGGCACCGTGGTGCAGACCTCCGACGGCACCGTGCTGGCCGACATGGTCGGCGCCGGCACCACCTTCGAGGTCGCCCGCGGCGGGCGCGGCGGGCGGGGCAACGCCTCGCTGGCCAACGCCAAGCGCAAGGCCCCCGGCTTCGCCGAGCTGGGGGAGCCCGGCGACCAACTCGACATCGTGCTGGAGCTGAAGAGCGTCGCCGATGTGGGCCTGGTGGGCTTCCCGTCCGCCGGCAAGTCGTCGCTGATCTCGGTGATCTCCGCCGCGAAGCCGAAGATCGCCGACTACCCGTTCACCACACTGGTGCCCAACCTCGGCGTGGTCCGGATGGACAACCACACCTTCACTGTCGCGGACGTGCCGGGCCTGATCCCTGGCGCTGCCACCGGTAAGGGTCTGGGCCTGGAGTTCCTGCGGCACATCGAGCGCTGCGCCGTGCTGGTGCACGTCATCGACTCGGCGACCCTGGAGCCCGGCCGAGACCCGGTGGCCGACATCGACGCCATCGAGGCCGAGCTGAGCCAGTACGGCGGCCTGACCGACCGTCCACGGCTGGTCGCCATCAACAAGATCGACGTGCCGGACGGCCGTGACCTCGCCGAGATCGTGCGCCCCGACCTGGAGGAGCGCGGTTACCAGGTGTTCGAGGTCTCCGCGGCCACCCGGGAGGGGCTCAAGGAGCTGACCTACGCGATGGCCGATCTGGTCGACGCAGAGCGTAAGGCCGCTCCGCCCGCCGAGCCGACCCGGATCGTCATCCGCCCGATCGCCGTGGACGACGATGGTTTCACCATCACGGCCGAGGCGGACGGCTCGTTCACGGTGCGCGGTGTCCGGCCGGAGCGCTGGGTCAAGCAGACCAACTTCGACAACGACGAGGCGGTCGGCTACCTGGCTGACCGGCTGGCCCGGCTCGGGGTGGAGGACAAGCTGGCCAAGGCCGGCGCGCAGCCCGGTGATCTGGTCCGGATCGGTGTGCGCGAGTTCGACTGGCAGCCGACGCTCTTCGCCGGTGTGGACTTCAAACCCGGCAACCGGGGCACCGACGTCCGCCTGGAGGAGAAGTCGAACCGGGCCTCCGCCGCGGATCGACTCGCCGCCCGGAAGGCTCGCCGGGTGCGCTCGGCCGACGATCTGGGCGCGGACGCGTCCGACGACGACATCGACGACGAGGACGACGCCGAGTAGTTCGTTGCGCTCCGTGGTGGGGTTGATTTCCGGAAACCTCCCAGAAATCCACGCGTCCTAGCGTGGGGTGATGCTGATCGAGTCCCGGCCTGCCACCGATCCGGAGATCGCCGCCCTGGTCATTGCGCAGCAGCGTGAGCTGCGCGAGGCCGATGGCGGGTTGGACGGGCAGGTCTTCGTCCCCCATGACGACGTCCGCTACCTGGCGGCGGTGGTGAACGGTCGGGCGGTCGCCTGCGGGGGCCTCCAGGCGCTCGATGCCGAGACCGGCGAGGTCAAGCGGATGTACGTCCGGCCCGCGTACCGGGGGCGGGGGATCGGTCGTCAGTTGCTCGCCGCGCTGGAGGAGTGCGCGTTCCGGCAGGGGCACTCGGTGGTCTGCCTGGAGACGGGCACCTACCTGCCGGCCGCTATCGCCTTGTACACGGCGTGTGGCTACCAGCAGATCCCCGTCTACGGCGAGTACGTGGGCAACGCGTACAGCGTCTGTTTCGCCAAGCGGTTGCCGGTCGCGGCCTGACGGTCGCCTCGCCGCTGCCGCGTCGCCTTCTCAGGCGCCGGTGCTGGCGTGCTCGACGGTCACCGGCTTCGACTCCGGCGAGGCGTGTTGGCGCAGCACGATGCTCAGCAGGATCAGCGCGCCGACCGCGAGAAACTCGCTCTGCCAGTTCTGCATGGACTGGAACCAGAAGTCGCTGGTGCCGAGGAACTCCCACACCCCGATCGGCGGTGTCCCACTCTGGAGCGCCTGCTCCTGGTTGTAGGCGGCGGTGCCGCCGAGCAGGTGACCGACGAACGAACCGGCGAAGATCAGCAGCAGCGCGAGGGAGAGGCTGTTCCGGTAGATCACCAGCGGCAGGCCGCCGACGCGTACCGGCCAGGGTGACTGCGGGGTCGCCCGGCGCTCGTCGTCCTCCGGTCGGTCGGTCTGGTCCATCGGCTTCGACTCGGCCGAGCCCCGCTGCACCAGGTACGCGGTGAGCAGCACGTATCCGCCCATCTGGAGGAACTCGGACTCCCAGTTCTCGAAGACCGCCTCGGCGAAGTGCCCAGTGGTCAGGTACGCCGGCCAGCTCAGCGGCGCGGCCCCGAACTCGGTCAGCTCCTCGTTGTGGGTCTGCCAGCCGAAGACGCTCTGCAACACCAGGAAGACCAGGAACGCTCCCAGCATGGCGACGGCCAGGGCGTTGTCACGCAGCCAACGAGGCATGGTCGCACCTCCTTCGCCGGTCGACTTACCCCTGCGGGCGTGACCGCGAAACCACAAAAGTCCAGTTCAGTGCCGGTCGGCGGGGTTGTCCAGGCGTCCGCCGGTGCCGGCCTGGTTCGACAGCAGCAGCCCGAGCGCGAGCATCCCGAAGCCGAGCGCGA
Source organism: Micromonospora hortensis (assembly GCF_022230935.1). Lineage (NCBI taxonomy): Bacteria > Bacillati > Actinomycetota > Actinomycetes > Micromonosporales > Micromonosporaceae > Micromonospora > Micromonospora hortensis. The sequence continues at coordinate 10,242 of NZ_JAKKFE010000021.1, read as the reverse complement.
GGTGCAGCCAGTTGTCGGCGTCGTTGACCGGCAGGATGTTCGCCCCGCCCTCCGGGTTGACCGCCTCGATCGCCAGGCCGTACAGCCAGAGGGCGAGGTAGATCGCGCCACCGGCGGCCAGGAAGACGCGGGCACCGGCGACGCTGCGGGCCAGCACCAGGCCGACCAGCCCGAAGAGCAGGTGCACCACGTTGTGCAGGATCGACACCTGGAACAGCCCGAGCAGGTGGGCGTCCGAGTGGTGCCCGGCGAACCGCAGCTCGCCGTAGTCGGTGGTGATGCCGGGGATGAAGCCGAGGACGCCGATCAGCAGGAAGACCCCGGCCACGACCAGTGCGGCCAGCTGGACCCGGGGTCGAGGACCGGCCGCTCGGCCGCCCCGTGCGCCTCGTGCCATCGCTGCCCCCTCCGTGGATCTACCGGCCTCGCGAACCTCACTGTCCGCAGCGGCGACGTGACGCAGCCCGACGATCCTCCATTGTGAAGACCAACCGGTGGGCCGCGCAGATAAATGCACGAAGAGGTATGGAAGCCGAAACGCAGGGTAGGTGAATGGTCAGCGGCGGCGGCAACGCGCCGCATCCCCCCAGCACAACCGCTACGACTTTCTGAGCGGAAGGGAAATCATGACTTACGATCTTTCACCTACGTCTTCCACGTACGGGCAGCAGTCGACCAACGGCGGTGGCGTCCGCGACCAGGCGCGCCAGGTCGGGTCGGAGGCCGCGCAGGCTGGTGGCGCTGTCGCCCAGACCGCCAAGGAGCAGGGCACCGAGGTCGGCCGTGAGGCGGCCCGGCAGGCCCGCAACCTGTACGGCGAGGCCCGCAGCCAGCTCGCCAGCCAGACCGGTGAGCAGCAGCGCCGAGCCGCCGGTGGGCTGCGTTCGCTGGCCGACGAGATGCGTTCGATGGCCGAGCAGGGTGGTCAGGCCGGCCCGGTGACCGAGCTGGCCCGCCAGGCCGCCGACCGGGTGCAGGGTGTCGCCGGTTGGCTTGAGCAGCGCGAGCCCGGCGACCTGATCACCGAGGTACGCGACTACGCGCGGCGTAACCCGGGCACCTTCCTGGTCGGCGCGGCGGTGCTCGGTGTGTTGGCCGGCCGGCTGACCCGTGGCATCTCGGCCGGCGGCGACGACGCCGGCAACGGGTCCTCGACCTTCCGGGGCTCCGGGGCGTACGACCCGGAGCAGACCGCAGTGATCCCGACGCAGCCGCCGGCGCCCCGCGCGGTGCCGGACGCCGTTCCGCCGGGCGGCTACCTCGACCCGACCCCCGGTACGCACACCCCGCCGACGTCCGGTGGCTACACCGACCAGACGCCCGGCACCTACGCCGACCCGGCGTCCGGCGGCTCCTCCGAGCCGGGCCGGGGCGACTACCCGGAGCACTCCGGCACCGGCCAGCCGCTGCCGCCGGTGACCCAGACCGACCCGCTGCCGGGCGTGCCGTCCAGCGGCAGCCCCCGCCCGTGAGCCGCGTAGTCATCCGAAGGGAGGCGACGGCATGAGCATGCCGACGCAGGGGTCCGGACTGGACTCCGGTTACCACCCTGACGCGGGTGCCCCGCACACCGCGTCGGAGGTGAAGGGCAGCTCGCTGGGTGACCTGATGCGTCAGGTCACCACCGACCTGTCGACGCTGATGCGTCAGGAGGTCGAGCTGGCCAAGGCCGAGATCCGGCAGGAGGGCAAGAAGGCCGGCAAGGCCGCGGGCCTTTTCGGCGGTGCCGGCTTCGGCGGATACATGGTGGCCCTCTTCGTGTCCATCGCCATCTGGCAGTTCCTGGACAACGTCATGGACTCCGGTCTGGCCGCGCTGATCGTGGCCGTGATCTGGGCCGTGGTCGCCGCGGTCCTCTACTCGATGGCCAAGAAGAACGCCCAGCACGTACGCGGGCTCAAGCAGACCAACGACAGCGTGCAGCGGATCCCCGACGCGCTCAAGCCGCACCCGGAGGGAGTAACCCGATGAGCACCGATCCCGATCAGATCCGCCGGGAGATCGAAGCCACCCGTAACAGCCTCAGCTCCGATGTGGACGCGCTGGCGTACAAGGTCAGCCCCAGCCGCATCGTCGACGACCGCAAGCAGCGGGCCCGTTCCGCTCTGCAGAATGTGAGGGACAAGGTCATGGGAACCGCGTCTGACCTCGGCCACGGCACCGGCCAGGCCGCCCACTCGGTGGGTGACCGCGCCTCGTCGGCGGCCTCCAGCGTCAGCGACGCCGCGCACTCGGCGGCGACCACCGTCAGCGACGCCGCGCACAGCGCGCCGCGGGTGATCCGGCAGAAGTCCCAGGGCAACCCTCTCGCCGCCGGCCTGATCGCGTTCGGGGTCGGCTGGCTGGCCTCGTCGCTGATCCCGGCCTCCCGCCGCGAGCAGCAGGCCGCCACCCAGGTGAAGGCCAAGGTCAGCGAGCACAGCGGGGCCGTGAAGGAGAAGCTGGGCGAGGTGGCCAGCGAGCTGCGCGAGCCGGCCCAGCAGGCCGCCGATTCGGTGAAGTCCACCGCTCAGGACGCCGTGCACGCGGTCAAGGACGACACGAAGTCCGCCGCCCACCAGGTCAAGGACCACGCAACTCCCTGACCCACCCCAACCCAGCGCGACAGCTCGCGGTCACCCTCGGGTGCCCGCGAGCTGTCGCGTTCGACTCAGCGCCGATCTTGCGATTTCGGCCGGAGTTCTGTGGGGCTACCGGCGGTTTTGTCCCGACCGAAAGTGCAAGATCGCGGGGAGGCGTGGGTTGCGCGGGGCGGGGTTGGCAGCTCGGCGGATGCGGGTGTCGCCGTAGCGGACGCCGCCCAGCAGGAGGCGTTGGGCGACCGCCAGCCAGCCGCACAGCCCGCGTTCCAGCAGCCAGAGTGGGGCGGCCAGCGCCGTGGCCGGCGGGAACACCCGGGTGCCCCCGGCGCGGCGGCGACCCGTCTCGGCCAGGGCGACGACACCGGCCGCCGCGCCGAGCAGCAGCCTGGGGCGGCGCGACGCGACCGCCGCCGCCAGGGCCGGCAGCACCGCGAGCGCGGTCAGCAGACGAGCTGGCTGAGCCAGATCGTCGTACGCCTGACGGACCCGTTGACCACGGAAATGCGCGGCGTCCGGAGGCAGCCGGCGGACGTAGAGCCAGGCCGGGGCGGCCTCGGTGCCGCCGTACCCGCGCACAGTGCGGATCAGCTCCAGGTTCTCGAAGAGCACGTCCGGGTCGTAGCCGCCCATCGCGAGGAAGGTGCTGCGCCGCACGGCAAGGGTGCCCGGGTAGTCCGCCCCGAGCGCCCGGTTGAGCAGCGTGCGGCCGGTGTCCCACCAGGCGTGCCAGGGCAGCGGGTCGAAGTAGTTCTGCGGTCGCACCAGGTCGGCCCGGCCCAGCAGCCGGTGTACCGCGCTCAGCGCGGACTCGTCGTACCGGACGTCGTCGTCGGCGATCACCACGTGCTCGTGGCCGGCCGCGCGGACGCCGGTGTGAACGCCGAGCACCTTGCCGTTGAGCCCACGCTCGCTCGGAGCCGGTGAAAGGTGCCGGACCAGCCCTCGCCACGCCTCGGCGTGCCGGGCGAAGAGGTGCGGAGGTGAGCCGTCGACCACGAGCACCTCCACCCGGTGACCCAGCCAGCGCAGGTAGTCGGTCAGCTCGGTCAGGCCGGTGTCGGTGTGCCAGCGCAGCGGCAGCACGTACGTCATCGGTAGGCGGACCGGCGACGTGCCGGCGCCCTCGCGCTCGACCTCCCACCGGCGGATGGCGTCTTCAGTAGCGCTGAACGAGGACATGGCAACTCCGTGGCGGCCAGGGTCGCGGTCGGTGTCCAGCAGCATCTGCCCGCATTTCCGTCGATCAAACAGCGGGTCGTTTCGACTGGCGGACGCCGGGTAGCGCTGCCTAAGAGCTGTCCATGCCCGGTTGTCCGGGTGGAGGAGAGAGACGTGATGACCAACAACGGAACCAGGTGGGCGCTGCTCGGTGTCACCGCGGCGACGGCGGTCGGCGTGGGACGGGCGGTGGCCCGCCGTCGGCATCGGCATCAGCCCGAGCGGCAGGACGGTTGGTACGTGGTGCGTCGCGGGGTGACAGTGGACCGGTCCCGGGACGAGGTGATCGGTTTCTGGACCGACCGCGAACGGCTGGACCGCGCGCTGGCCGGGTGGGCCACGTTGCAGCAGCTCGACGAGCGGCGTTGGCGGTGCGTGGCCCGCGACCGGGCCGGCGGGGACACGCAGTGGCAGGCCGAGGTCACCGTCGAGGGGGCGGGCACCCTGCGGTGGCGGGTCGAGGACGGGCAGGTGCCGCAGATGGGACGGATCGAGCTGACCGAAGCCCCCCAGGGCCGGGGCACGGAGATCCGGGCCGAGTTGCGCTACCGCTCCGGTCCGGTGCGGCGGTTGGCCGGCCTGGTCGGCGGTGACGAGCCGGACCTGGCGTTGCGGGACGCGCTGCGGCGGGTGAAGGCGCTCATCGAGTGTGGCCAGGTGGTCGACACCCGGGACGACCCGTCCGGCCGGAGCCCCGCCCAGGAGAAGGCGACCGACACGGTGCGGGAGAAGCTGATGACGGGAGGACGGGCGTGAGGGCGCTCTGCTGGGAAGGCGTCGGCAAGCTGGCGGTCCGGGACGTGCCGGAGCCCCAGATCCGCGCCGAGGGGGACATCCTCGTCCGCGTCCGGGCCAGCAGCGTCTGCGGCTCCGACCTGCACCTGATCAACGGGTACCTGCCGGCGATGCGGGAGGGGGACATCCTCGGCCACGAGTTCATGGGCGAGGTGGTGGAGACCGGGCCCGGCGTACGGCGGCACCGGGTCGGCGACCGGGTGGTGGTGGGGTCGGTGGTCGCCTGCGGTGGCTGTTGGTACTGCCGGACCGAGCAGTACTCGCTCTGCGACAACTCCAATCCGCAACCGGTGTTCACCGAGAAGCTGTGGGGGCACTCGCCGGCCGGCATCCTGGGCTACTCGCATGCCGCCGGCGGTTACGCCGGATCACACGCCGAGTACATCCGGGTGCCGTTCGGCGACATCGGCGCCTTCGCCGTACCCGACGGGGTGCCGGACGATTCGGTGGTGTTCGCCTCCGACGCGATGCCCACCGGGTGGATGGCGGCGGACTTCTGCGGGCTCACCGGCGGCGAGGTGGTTGCCGTCTGGGGTGCCGGTGGAGTCGGTCAGATGGCGGCCCGTTCGGCGCAACTCCTGGGCGCCGAGCGGGTCATCATGATCGACCGATTCCCGGATCGGCTCAAGACCGCCACCGAACGGATCGGGGTCGAGACGATCAACTACGCGGAGACCGACGTGCTGGAGGCGCTGCGTGAGCTGACCGCCGGGCGCGGGCCGGACGCCTGCATCGAGGCCGTCGGGATGGAGTCGCACGACGTCGGACCGGCCTACGCGTACGACCGGGTGAAGCAGGCGGCGCGGTTGCAGACCGATCGCCCGACCTCGGTCCGCCAGGCGATCATGGCGTGCCGCAAGGGCGGCACGGTGAGCATCGTCGGTGTGTACGCCGGTCTGGTCGACAAGTTTCCGCTCGGCGCGGCAATGAACAAGGCCCTGGTGCTGCGGATGGGGCAGATGCACGCGCAGCGCTACATCCCGATGTTGCTCGACCGGCTGGCCGCCGGCGAGATCGACCCCGGTTATCTGGCCACCCACCCGCTCTCGTTGGAGCAGGGCGCCCAGGGGTACGAGCTGTTCGAGAAGAAGGAGGACGGCTGTCTGCGCAGCGTCCTGCATCCCTGACGGTTGGGCGTACCCGCCCCGCCGGTCGCTGGGATCGACGGGGCGGGGTCAGCCGGCGCGGCGCACGTTGGTGATGGTCAGCCCGACGGGCGGCAGCGCTGGCATCCGGTGCAGATCCAGGGCCAGGTTCTGGACGGGAACGTCGTAGCGCATGGTGGTGACGAGGTTGGTGACCGCCCGCTTCATCAGGTCGATGGTGATCCACTCACCGGCGCAGCGGTGCCCGGCCCAGTGGTCGCCGCCGCCCTGCGGGATCAACTCGAACGGGTCCACCCGGCGGTCGGCGAACCGCTCCGGGCGGAACAGCTCCGGTTGCGGCCAGAGCGTCGGGTGGTGGTTGGTGCCGTACAGGTCGAGCAGCACCCGCCGGCCGCGCGGAAAGTGGTGGCCCTGCCAGTCGAACGACCGCCGGACCCGGGCCGCAGCGATCGGGAAGAACGGGTAGTAGCGGCGAACCTCCTGGACGAAGTGCTCGGTGGCCTCGTCGTCGTCACGGACCCGTTCCCGCCAGGCCGGATGGTCGTGCAGGGCGAGCGCGGCGAAGGTCATGTACTGATCGACGGCGACCACCGGGCGCAGCACGTTGAGCAACTCCACAGCCGCGATCCGCCCGGGGAGGAGCGTGCCGAGCCCGTCCCGGTGTTCGGCGATCACGGCGAGGGCGCTACCGGCCGGTGCCGGAGCGAAACCGACCCGGGTCCGTTCGATGAGGTCGGCGAGCCAGCGTTCGGCGCGGTACCGGGACAGCCGTCCCCGCCAGTGCCGGGGTCCCAGCACGGCCGGCGCCTCGATCATGGCGTGCAGCTCGACGGCGCGGCGTTCGACCTGCGACGCGGGCAGCGGCACCCCGGCCCAGGTGCAGACCACCCGGGTCAGCATTCGGCCCAGCTCGTCATAGAGCGACACCGGGCCGGCGCCCTCCCACGCGGCGACCCGGGTCCGCCACTCGTCGTCGAAGAGCTGACCGAGCCGTTGGATCGCCGCCGGTGTCATGATCGACATGAACATGGCCTTGCGGTCGGAGTGCTCCGGCCCGTCCAGCCCCTGCACCCCGCCCCGCCCGGTCAGGGTTCGCTGCACGCGCAGCGGCATCGCTGTGGCGCGTTGGAAGCGGTCGTTGTCGTAGAACAGTTCCGCCGCCGGCCGGCCGCGCAGGCAGATGGTCGGGGCGAGCAGGATCCGGGTCTTGAAGACGTCGCTGCCGTACCGCTCGCAGCGCTCGCCGATGAACCGGTAACCGGCGCGGAGCAGCGCGAGGGTGCTGTCCGGGCTGCGGTCGGCCGGCATGGTCGCCATCGGGTCTCCTCACGCGCAGGTGCGGCTGGTCGCCGTTTGCCGGTGCGCTTACCCCCGTCCACGCCGCTGAACCCCGCCCGGCTGGCCCCTCCCAGGGGCGGCGGAACCTGGTTTGCTGCTGGTGGGACGAGCACGGGGAGGGCGAATGCGCGACAACAGATCGCCGCACTGGCGGCAGCGGCGAGCGGCCGGGGCACTCGGCGCAGGCCGCGACGGGCGGTCACTGATCGGGCCGCCGCGGCGGCCCACCCGGCCGCACCGGTTCTTCACAGTGCACCTGGGCTTCACCGCGCCCGGCCCGGCCGAAGCCCGCGAGCTGGCCGTGGCGTACGCGGAGGCACTGAGCCTGCTCCGCTCGGAGGTGGCACTCGGTGCGGCGGCCCTGTCACCGGCGGACGCCTGGCAGCGGGCCGAGCGGCTGTTCTGCGGCGCTGTCGGTCCGGACGGCGAACTTTGCGTCGACGTGGCCGACCATCCGGGCTTCCACCACGCCCCGGGCCCGGGTGGCCTCGGCTGGGGCGACGGCGACGGCCCCGGCGATGGCTGACCCCCAGCCCCGGATTGCCGATCCGGGGGTGTGCCGGCCGACCCGCCAGCGTGGCCGTGCCGGTGTCCCGACCACGGGCACCGGCACGGCGATCCACCACCGACGGGTCGGCGGGCACTGTCAGTCCAGGTCGAACTCGCCGTCCTGCGCGCCGGCCACGAAGGCGTCCCACTCGGCCTGGGTGAAGACCAGCACCGGGCCGTTCGGCTCGGCCGAGTTGCGCATCCCGATCAGGTCGTCGACGAAGGCGACCTCGACGGCGCTGTCGGAGGTGTCCCCCTCGGCCCGCTGCCAGACCGCCCGAGAGAGGTCGAAGTCGCCCTTGGGGTGCTGCGCCATGGTTCTTTCCTCCAGTGCCGAGGGTCGTGTGGTGACCGGGTGCCGATCCCCATCGGGCAGGATAAGCGGATGCCGAGCCTGACCCGTGTAGAGGCGACCGCGCGTGGCGCGGCGATTACTGTCGAGTCCTATCAGGTGGACCTCGACCTGACCGGTGACGGTGACCTGTTCCGCTCCCGCGCCGAGATCCGGTTCCGGGCCACCGCCGGCGCCGCGACCTTCGTCGAGGTCACGCCCGCCAAACTGCGTGGCGTACGCCTCAACGACCGCGACCTGGACCCCGGCCTGCTCACCGACAACCGGCTGCCGCTCGACGACCTGGCCGAGGAGAACACGCTCGTCGTCGAGGCCGAGATGGCGTACTCCAAGACAGGGGAGGGGATGCACCGCTTCGTGGACCCGGCCGACGGCGAGACCTACCTCTACGCCGAGTCCTTCCTCGACAACGCGCCGCGCATCTTCGCCGCCTTCGACCAGCCCGACCTCAAGGCCCCCTTCACCCTCTCGGTCACCGCGCCGCCGCAGTGGATCGTCGCCGGCAACGCCGAGCTGGCCGCCAACCCGGTCCCCGGGCGCTGGGAGTTCGCCCCGAGCGAGCCCCTGGCCACATACTTCTTCTCGCTGATCGCCGGGCCGTACCACGTTCGGCGGGCCGAGCACGACGGCATACCGCTGGGCATCTACTGCCGCCGGTCGCTCGCCGATCACCTGGACGCCGACGCCGAGGAGATCTTCACCATCACGCGGCAGTGCCTGGACCGGTTCCACCAGCTCTTCACCGAACGCTACCCGTTCGGCAAGTACGACCAGGCGTTCGTGCCCGAGTTCAACGCCGGCGCGATGGAGAACCCGGGCCTGGTCACCTTCCGCGATGACTACGTGTTCCGTTCGGCGGTCACCGACACCCAGCGCGAGCAGCGGGCGGGCACCATCGCCCACGAGATGGCCCACATGTGGTTCGGTGACCTGGTCACCATGCGCTGGTGGGACGACCTGTGGTTGAACGAGTCCTTCGCCGAGTACCTCGGCACCCGGGTCACCGCCGAGGCGACCCGCTTCGACCAGGCCTGGACCACCTTCGCCATGCGGCGCAAGGCCTGGGGCTACGCCGCCGACCAGCGGCCCTCCACCCACCCGATCGCCCCACAGGAGGTCGTCGACGCCGAGGCGGGCCTGCTCAACTTCGACGGCATCTCGTACGCCAAGGGCGCCAGCGTGCTGCGGCAGCTTGTCGCGTGGCTCGGCGACGAGGCATTTCTCGCCGGCCTGAACGCGCACTTCGCCGCACACCGCTTCGGCAACGCCACCCTCGCCGACCTGTTGGCCAGCCTCTCCGCCAGCAGCGGGCGGGACCTGTCCGACTGGGCCGAGCTGTGGTTGCGCCGCCCGCAGGTCAACACGCTGCGTGCCGAGGTCGCCGTCGACGCCGACGGTCGCTACACCGAGGTGGCAGTGGTGCAGACCGCGCCCGAGTCTCACCCGGTGCTGCGCCCACACCGGATCGGCGTGGGCCGCTACTCGACTGACGGCATCGGGCGGCGGGACGAGGTGGACATCGACCCGAACGCCGACGGAGGCCGCACCGTGCTCGGTGCGTTGACCGGCGAGCCGGCGGCCCGATTGTTGCTGCTCAACGACGGTGACCTCACCTTCGCGAAGGTACGCCTCGACCCGGCGTCGGTGGACGCCGTCCCGCAGATGCTGCCCGGTCTGACCGACCCGCTGGCGCGAGCGGTGCTCTGGCGCGAGGCACTGGACGCGGCGACCGACGGCGAGCGCCCGGTCACCGGCCTGGTCGACCTGATGGCCGCCGCGCTGCCCGCCGAGACCGAGGTGATCATCGCGGAGGACGTGTTGACACTCAGCCGGTCCTTGGTCGACCGCTACCTCGACCCGCTGACCCGCTCCACGGCGCTGGCCAGGGTCGCCGGGGCATGCCAGCAGTTGCTCGACGGCGCGCCGGCCGGGGAGTCGTTGCAGCTCGCCGCCGCACGGGGTTGGATCGCCGCGACCACCGACGCGGATCTGCTCGTCGGTTGGCTCGCCGGCCGGGACGTGCCGGCCGGTCTGAAGGTCGACGCGGAGTTGCGCTGGGCGGTGCTGCGCCGCCTGGTGGTGCTGGGGGCCGCCGGCGAGGCGGAGATCGCCATCGAGGCCGCCGCCGACAACAGCTCCACGGGCGCGGAACGGGCCGCCCACTGTCGGGCGGCGCTGCCCGACCCGGTGGCGAAGCAGGCGACCTGGGAGATCATCCTGCGGGACACCGCGCTGTCCGGTCGGCTGCTGGAGGCGATCGCCGAGGGGTTCTGGCAACCCGAGCAGGCCGACCTGACCGCCG